>CAYYTD010000001.1:0-33428 GCA_964474475.1 uncultured Oscillospiraceae bacterium
CGACGGCGCCATCATCATGAGCCCCTGTTTGCACGACGAAAGAGTGGTGCAGTTTGATTCGCAACACGCCGATTTCGTGGTAATCGGTCGTCCGGAAAATTCCGAAGCCATCAGCTACGTGGACGTAGACAACGTGGGGCTGGCAAGGGACACCACCCTCAAATTGATGGAGCTTTCGGGGCTTGACAATGTGTACCTCGTCAACAGCGGCGAAGAAATGACCATTTCTCAAGACCGTATCAACGGTTTCGTAGAGGCGTGTGCCAAATGCGGCTTGAATGCGGAAGGTCGCATACTTTCAAGGGCGGCTTTCGTTGGCGACGACGTTCAGGAGGAGGCACGTGCCAAGGTGCAGGCAGGTAGCATCTTCATTACCTGCGATGACATCGTTGCTCAAAAAATTTACGGCGTTGCCGCCGAAAAGAATTTGGTAGTGGGTGAGGACGTTTCTGTGTTCTCTCTCGGTCGCTCCAAGGATAGCGGCACTTTTACTCCGCCGCTCAGCTACGCCAAGCAAGATTACGGCCTTTTGGGCAAGACTGCAGTAAGCGTACTTATTTCACTCATAGAGGAAAAGGCACAAAAATCGCAAATCTTCATCAAAAGTGAAATAATTTTTGGCAACTCAGTGAAAAAATTTTAAAAAAGGTATTGATTTTCCGTTCAATTAGCAATATAATTAATGCGAATTGAAAAAACGGTTTTTTAGCTGTATCAGAAAAACGGTTTTTAATAACCGTTATTTTTTACCCCTTTAATGGGAAAAAGAGCGTTTTTTGACGTAAACGTTTAACAAAGGAGATGTCGTCTTTTGAAATACGAAGTTTTGTACGGCTTTGTCGATAAGGCTGCAAATTTGCTTGCCGATCCCGTCGAAAAGGAGATGTTTCGCAAGTGCTACTTAAACACGCTGGAAACCACCGTGGAAGAGGACTGCGAAGACGTTTTTATTAAAACGGGTGATATTCCTGCCATGTGGCTCCGCGACAGTAGCGTGCAGGTGAGCCATTACGTGAGGCTTGCCGGCAAGGATCCCGACGTGAAGGAGTTAATTCGGTCGGTACTCAAAAGGCAATTCAAGTGTATTCTCATCGATCCTTACGCAAATGCCTTCAACAAAACCGCCAACGGCATGGGGCACAAGGACGTTACCGAAAACAACGACAACGTGTGGGAACGTAAGTTTGAGCTCGATTCGCTAACCTATCCCCTTTGGCTGCTCAACAATTACTACTTTTACACGGGCGATGCGCAAGTGTTCGACGAGTTGTTTTTCAAGGCGTACGAACTAACGCTTAAAACCATGCAGGTAGAGCAACATCACGACGAGCGTTCTCCTTACTACTTTAAGCGCTTTGGCGAGTTTTGTTACGACACGCTGGAAAATGACGGCAAAGGCGCCCCGACGGGATACACGGGAATGGTGTGGTGCGCGTTCAGACCTAGCGACGATCGCTGCAAATATCATTATCTCGTTCCTGCAAATATATTTGCATCCACAACGCTCAAAAAACTTCTTGTCAACTTGGAAAGCGCCGGAGTGGACAACCCTTACAAAGAGGCAACGGAAAAACTCGTTGAACAAATTGACCGCGGCGTGGCGGAACACGGAGTTATCCACACCGAGCAGGGCGACGTGTACGCTTACGAAGTGGACGGGCTTGGTGACGTAAGTTTCATGGACGACGCCAACGTGCCCAGTTTGTTGTCCTTGCCTTACCTCGGCTGTTGCGCCAAGGACGACAAAGTGTATCTCAACACACGCCAAGCCGTGTTGAGTGAACAAAACCCCTATTATTTTTGCGGAAAGTATGCATCTGGGGTAGGTAGTCCCCACACTCCGCACAATTACGTTTGGCACATAGCTTTAATAATTCAAGCGTTAACCTCGCTTGACGTCGACGAAAAGCAAAGGATAAGAGAAATTCTCAAAAATACCACTGCGGGCACGCTGTTCATGCACGAAGGGTTCAATGTCGACAATCACTACGAATTTACTCGGGAGTGGTTTGCTTGGGCAAATACACTCTACGCAACATTTATTATGGATTGCGTAATAGATAAAGACGAAATTATTTAAAATTAAATAGGAGTAGAAAAAATGTTTAAGAAAATTGCTTGTTTATTGATAGCGGTAGTCATGTGTTTGTCCGTGGCTGTAGCGCTCACGGCATGCGGCCCGCAGGGCAGAGATGAAAACACCATCTTGCTTTGGGCAGGCGGTCAGTGGACGGGTACCGACGCCGACAACCTTTACAAGTACGTCGATTGGTACAACGACAATAACGACCTGGGTTTGACCATCGAGCTGCAAATTCAAACGGACTTTGAAATGAACTTTGCGGCTGCAATCAACACCAACACGGGCCCCGACCTGATGATTTGGGACAGATTCAACACCCCGTCTTACGCTTACGACGAAGTTTTGCTTCCTCTCGACGAGTATATCGAGCGTGACGGAGTTGATGTAAACAAGTTCAACAGCACTGCTTACAACGAAATGAACTACAAAAATATCCAATACGGACTTCCTCTCGACTTGGATATGTGGGGCGTGTACGTAAATATGGACGTTATCAATGCCTACAACGAACAAAATCCCACTGACAAAATTACCTGCTTCTGGAATGAAGACGGAACCGACCGCCTCGAATGGACGTGGGAAGAACTTCTTGATACGGCAACGAAAATTAAAGGGCTCAATTACCAGGTTGCAGGCACCACCGTGCAAGTCAAGAGTGGTTTCGACGGAAAGGACGTAAGCGAATTTTTCTACCACAACTACGTTTCCACCGGCAAAGAGTTCTTTGACGAAGACGGCAAAGCCAACGTAAACACGCCCGAAGGCGAAGCCCTCCTCAGTTATTTGCACAAACTTTACAACAACACTTATACCGAAGGTTACGTTAGCGAAATGGCGTTCGTTCAAGGTCAACTTGCAATGTACTATCGTCCCACCTACTTCATTTCCTATTTGCAAACCTTTGCAAGCAACATCAACGTTAGATACATGCCTCAACCCAAGTATAGCGGCGAAGGCGGCATGAACCGTGGCGTACTTGGCGGATACGGACTTGCCATTCCTAAACCCATTTACGAACAAAACAGAGACGACGCTTGGCAAGCCAAGGTGGAGCGCTGCTGGGATTTCATGATGGATTGGGTTTACAATGAAGAAAACATGCTCAAATGGGCGGAAATCAGTAGCACCGTTCCCGCACTCAAGTCCACACATACAAACGAAATCATTACCGGCAACAAAGTGCTTCGCGACACCGTTCCTTTCGCCGACACTTACACCACACGTCCCAGCGTTCCCGGTTGGAAAGACGTTCAAGTTAACGTATTTAACGGCTATGTAACCTCTTTCTGTAAGGGTACTGATAGCAAAACTACGAGAGAAAGCATTCTCAACACCATTCAAACACAAACGGACAATCTCTTAAAGGTATATCTTAAATAACACCATTAACGGAGGAAACGAAAATGCGCAAAGGTAAAAAAATATCCGCAATGCAACGTTCGCAAGAACGTACGGCCTATGCGTTTATCCTGCCGGCATTGATTTTTTTCTGCTTGTTTACCTTGCTGCCCGTCTTGATGGCTTTGTTTTTTTCTTTTTGCGACTACAGCCAAAAAAACCTCAGCAAAATCACTTGGACGGGTTTTTCCAACTACATTGAAATTTTCACAGCCGAAGGTCTTGCCCCCTTCCGTGAATCTTTCTTGAACGTACTTTACTACGTAGCAATGTACGTACCATTGGTAGTAATAATATCCTTGCTTTTTGCAGTGCTTGTCAATCAAAAGATAAGGGGTGCAAAGGCGTTTAGAATCATGTACTATCTTCCTTCTGTCACAAGCGGTGTGGCGGCGGCGTTCGTATTTCAGTTCATCTTTAACGCCGCCGACTACGGCTTGATGAACCAAATAATATTTGGCGGAAAGGAATTCGACTGGTTGGGCACGGGGGGCGTGGCAATGGCAGTTATTGCCTTGGTAAACGTTTGGGGCGCAATCGGCGGAAACATGATTATCTATCTTGCCGCGTTGCAGGGCGTTCCGCCCGATATCGTCGAGGCGGCGCAGGTAGACGGAGCCAACAAATGGCAAGTGTTCAAGCACATCACCCTTCCGCAAATAGCTCAAGCCACCTTCTTCGTGGTCATGATGAGCTTGATAGGCGCATTCCAACTTTACGACCAAGTCAAGATTATGACGGGCGGCGGATCGGGCACGGCAACGCCGGTATTCCAAATTTACTTTATGTCTTACGACAGCAACCGCAGCGGTATGGCAAACGCAATGGCAGTGGTACTTTTCGTGGTTATCTTGATTATCACCACCATCAACAATAAGGTGCAAGACAAGATTAACGGCACGGAAGATTAGGGAGGAGCACGACATGGCAATGAAAACTTATGGTAAGTCGGCGCTTTCGACGTCAAAACGTGTGTGGAACGTAACCAGCAAAGTACTTATTTACATATTGATGACTTTTTTTGCAGTCGTCATGCTGCTTCCCTTTTATTGGTCCATCATTACGGCAATTCGACCGGACTCCGAATCGCAAAAAATTCCCCTTTCCTTTATTCCGGAGCAAATCACCTTTGAAAACTTTACAAAGTTTTTCTCCAATAGGCAGGTCAATTTCTTTTCCGCCTTGGGGTATACGGTGTTGATTACCGTGGTGGGTATGTTCACCAACCTGTTCTTTGGCAGTATGGCAGGTTACGCCTTTGCCAAATTGCAGTTTAGGGGGCGCAAGGTCATCTTCCAAATTATGATTACCGCCCTCATGATACCGAGCATAGTAACGCTTTTGCCTCAATATTTCGTTTTGGCAAAGTTTCCGCTTGTAGGCGGCAACGATATTTTCGGTCAAGGCGGTGCAGGTTTCGTAGGCACTCCGTGGGCAGTAGTTTTGCCCGGCGCAATAGGCGTTTACGGCATATTCTTCATGCGGCAATTCTTCCACGGCACGCCAAACGCTCTCGGCGAAGCGGCACGAATTGATGGTGCAAGCGAATTTAGAATTTTTTGGCAGATTTATCTGCCGCAAGTGTCGTCGGGACTCATCACCCTCGGCATCATCACATTTAACTCTTATTGGAACTCCTACTTGTGGCCAAGCGTAGTGCTTCCTCAATCGAGTCAAGTACAAATGTTGTCGCTAATTTTGGGGCGTTATCAACAAGTGTACGACGCAAACTATGGTGCAATTATGGCAGGTTCGCTGATTATTATGTTGCCCTCTCTGCTCATCTTTGCCTTCCTTCAAAAATACTTTATGAACACCGTGACCTTTGCGGGTATAAAGGAGTAATTCATGAAAGTAAACGCACAAATTATCACGAAAGGCGTATTTGCGCTTTTGCTCATCGTCGTAATGCTTGCGCCTGTCTTCACCTTTACTGCTTGGGCAGCAGACGACACGGCGGCAAAAGAAGCATTAACACCGCACAGAGAGGAATACGGCAAAACCGTCGGCGAAGTAATTACTCTTTCCGATGGCAAAACCGTTTGCCAAAACTACGAGTACGGTTACGTTTATGCAGAAAAAACGGCGGACGACCGTTATTCCAACAAACGTGATGTCGGCGGAATGAATATAGATGCGGACGGCAAAACGGAATTTGTCGACATGCAGGCTTTTATTCTCAACAGAGATGCCGATCACGACGTACAAACGGTTTGGAAAAAACTCAACACCAAGTACGACAAAAACGTGGCTTACAACGCAAACTACGCTTTGCAAAAAATCTACACCGAATACGCCGCTCTTTGCGACGACGGATACAACTGCGGCATTCCTACGGATAATCTCAGCGTTTGGGACGGCGCCGTTATCAAGCTTGACTTTTACGACGGCGACAGCGAATACGGCTTTGAAAGTCCGCGCGTTCACGTCACCACGATAGCTTATTCCTTCCTTAACGACAAGGCGTACATGATTTCCGGCGAATTCTTCAACTTTTACAAAGAAGCCAAAGCAGGCAGCCTCATGGAACCCATTTCCGATCCTTTCGCTTACGAGTTGGAAGGAATGAAGGGCAAGGCACAGGCGTTTGCTCAAGGCATGCTTTTCCTCCCCGAAAAGGGCGATTTGCTTGTGCGTGCAGGCGTTAGGTACAACGAAGAAACGGGCAAGTTTGAAACGCTGGAAATGGATTTTGACGAGCTTACTCGCACGGAAATTACGCAGCCTGCAATCGATGCAAGCCCCTTCTACGGCAACAAAGGTTTAACGGTTGCCGACGTTCAGCAAAAATTCCACGACAAATTTTACGAACTTGTCGACGACGGATTCATTCCGGGAATTCCCGACCACGAAGGCATCCTTTATTGGGACAGTTTGTACCTCAAACAGGCTTATGTAGGCAGTGAGGGTACGGGCAACGCTTGGGGTAGAACCAACATGATGCTTATGCTCAACCCCAACGACATGAAGGTTTACATGATTTACGGCGAAATTCTCAACATCGTCGACGAATCGGCACAAGGACTTGGCAACGCTCAAAAACTCGGCTATCCCCTCGGCGATCAAAAGACGGCAGAAGTGAACGGTTTAACTTATTATTACCAAGATTTCTCCGAAGGAACCATCTATTCCATCGAAAACGTTCCCCAGCTCACTCGCTTTATCAAGGGAAAAACGTTTGACCAAATAATTGCCGACAAAGGTGCATCCAAACCCAACAACCCCACGTTTTACTACGTAGTTCAGTCTTGGTTCCGCAGGATATTCATTTCCATATCTCGTTGGTTCAGCGGACTGTTCGGCGCATAGGCTGACTTATTGAAATCAAGAAAGAGGTGAAAAACATGAAGAAAATACTATCCTTAACCCTGATTTTAGTAATAGCGTTAAGCGGGCTAACATTAGTTGCGTGTTCGGGCGATCTCGAGGCAGGCACCGGGTTTAACGTTAACAGCCTGTCCACAAGAAATCTCATGCGCGGCGAATACATGTCCATCGAGCTTTACAATGACTTCTTCGTCCCCGAGCTTGAATACGCACACCGCAACATTCCTCAACTTGAGGGCGAATCCGACTGGTCGGACTGCTGGCGTTTTACCGGGCTCGTAAGCATGATGCTTCGGCTCAACGAACTTACGGATAACAAGTATCAAGACGAAATGAAATCCATCTTTTCGGCTTTCGATTACTATCGCGGCGTTCGTGACGACAACACGGTTGGCCCCAACGGAACGGGACGCGAATTTACCGTTTTTGCCGTTAACCGCGCTACGAGAGGCAAATTCAAGGCAAACGCACTCGGCACCTTGTCGGTATTCGACGACCAAATTTGGATTGCACGCGAATACTACAATGCTTACAAGCTTTACGGCGACAAGATTTATCTCGATACTGCCATCGAACTTGCTGAATACGTTTATTTGGTAGGGTTCATGCCCAACGTAGGCGGCATCACTTGGGGACAGGACTACACTTCCCGTCACTCGTGCAGCAACGCTCCTTTCATTAAGGTACTCGTTGACCTTTACAAGGAAACAAAGCGTGATGATTTCTTGACCTGGGCAACCAACGTTTACGAATTCATGTACAACACGCTGCGCGATCCGTCCGACAATCTTTACTACGACCTTGTCGGCACCATTTTCAACGAAGACGGCGTGCCCGTTAGCAACGACAGTTTCAACAAAACCAAGTACACCTACAACAGCGGAGCAATGATAAGCGCAGGCGTTGCCATGTACAACGTTACCGGCAACGAAACTTACCTCGATCACGCAAGAGCAACGGCAGAGGGATGCCGCGCGTACTTTGGCTACCACGATTTCAAAGAGGGTTACGTCATGTATCCCACGGCAACCACAACTTGGTTCAACTTGGTAATGTACATCGGCTACTACGACCTTTTCCTTGCAGATCCCACGCAAACGGTCTATCTTGACGACGTGCAAAAAACCATCGACTACGCTTACGACAACTACGGCAGAGACGGTTACATCCCCGTATCTTGGCTTGCCGGTTGGGAAGAGGGCTGGGCAAAGAGCGATTGCAAGAACCTGCTCGACCACACATCCCACGCCGAAACGTACCTGTTGTTGTCGCAATATCAACAAGCAAAGGAAGAGTTGCAGGAAAAATAATTTCTTGTGCAAAGTTTAGTCAAGCAAAAAACTGTTTTTTTGGGAGGCGTTGCCAATGAACATGCAGCAAGCAACCGCAATGGCACAAACCGTTCTCGATTTGTACGTGAAGGATACGGCAGACAAGGGTTTGGTTGTATACAACGTACTTAATGACAAGGACGAGCCTTCGGACGTAACGGACTTTTGGTCCATGACCTCTCTTTTGGCGCTGGCAGTGCGTATGTCGGCGGCAAACGGCGGCAAGTACAAGGACGCCGTCGAAAGAGTAGTGGAGGCAATGGAGTACTATCGCGGCTACCGCAAGGATAACCACGCGGGCGAAAACGGTGAAGGCAGGAACTTCAGCGTTTACGCCGTTCCCAGAGGCAAAGCCAAGGGGGAAGCCGACGTAATAGGCGAAAGGGGCGAGCTGTCCGTTTTCGATGACCAAATTTGGGTAGCGATAGAAATGGTCAACGCTTACAACCTTTACGGCGAAGACAAATATTTGCAAATTGCCAAAGAGCTTACCGAGTATATTTATGAAGTAGGCAACGATCCTTACCTTGGTGGCATCTATTGGGGACAAGCTTACACAACGCGACACGCTTGCAGCAATGCACCGTTCGTAAAACTTGCCGCACTAATGTACCAAGCCACGGGCGAAGAAAAGTATCTTTCTTGGGCAAAAGCCATTTACGAATTTTGCTACACGACGTTGCGGGATGAAAATGACGATTTGTACGTCGACTTAATTGGCACCGTGTACCAAGAGGAGTCCAAGGATATTTGGCATGGTGGCAAGAGCGTACAAAACGGCAGCATAGACGACAAAAAGTACACTTACAACAGCGGAGCAATGATAAGCGGCGGTGCGTACCTTTACAAAATAACGGGAGAATCGCGCTATCTTAACGAAGCAAAAGCAACGGCGCAAAGCTGTCGCAAACGTTTTGGCAATACCCAAATAAAAGAAGGATGCGTGGTGTATCCCGGCAGCGACGGCGGCACCACGTTCAGCTGGTTCAATTTAATAATGTTCAAGGGCTTTTATGATCTTTTTACGGTGGACGAGTCTTCGGCGCATTACCTTGAAGAAGTAAAAACGGTTGTCGATTACGACTACGCACACTACGAAAGGAACGGGTTTGTTCCCACCTCCGGCGCAATCGGTTGGACTAACGGCAGAAACTCCTTTAATAATCGCATATTGATGGACCACGTTACCAATGCCGATGTAGCCTTGCTCGTAGAACAGTTCAGCTTGCAAAAATAAGTATTAACTTGCGGTAGACCGCATTAATAAATAAAAACAAAAAAAGGAGAAGTAAAGATGAAAAGGATTTTAACCTTGGTTTTGGTTCTTGCGGTAATGCTTGGCGTTGTTGCAGCCTGCACGCCCGATCCGGAACCGGATCCTCAACCTACTATGCTCACCGTCACAAGCGCGGCAGAGGTTAGTTTGGAACTAGGTCAAAGCTATATGCTTGCTTACGATACGGACGGCACCGTACAAGTTAGCGTTAGCGGTGGTAGTTACGATGCAGAATCGCAAAAGTTTACTGCAACGGAAGCCGGGACCTACACGATCACTCTTACTGCAACCGCACAGGGCAAAAAGGAAACTGTTGCCACTGTAAAAGTTACATTCACGGTTGCAAGCGCCAACAAAACGGCGCTCGGCACAGCTATCGAAAGTGCCGGTGCTCTCGTTAAAACGGACTACACGAGTAGCTCGTGGAGCGCTCTTCAAACTGCACTCGACACGGCAAAAGCCGCACTCAATCAATCGGGCATTTCTCAAGCAGACGTTGACGCCGCAACCGCAGGCGTTACGAGTGCAATTTCCAACCTCGTGTCCAGCCTTGTCAAGGCCGAAATTGGCGCCGACAACAAGTCATTCACCTGGATGGAAACTACCTATGCCGAAGCAGATTACGACAACTTTGCCGATATCGTGGCAGAAATTAGCGCGTTAAACGCCAATGCGGAAATGACTGTCAAGTCCAAGTACAACCCCGCAATCTCCGCCATTCTCGACAAACTCGTTGCAAAGCTTAAGCTTGCCATCAAGAGCGAACTCAAGAACAACGCAACGATGATCGTTGAATCTCTCGTTGAATACACTCTCACAGCCGAATCGGAAGACGGCGCAACTTATTCTTGGAAGGTTGACGGCAAAGAAGTTGCAACTACCGCAACGCTTGCGTTTACTCCTACGGAATTCAAACGCTACGAAATCGAATGCACGGCAACCAAGGGTAAGAGCTCCAACGTTAAAACACACACCGTTGCATTCGTAAAGGCCGATTACGTAGTTAACGGAAGATTTACGGACAGCATCTCCGTTGCAAACAACGTTATTAGCGTAACCGGAGACCTTGGCTGGGGCGACGAAGAAGGCAAAAAGGTTACTCTTCCCGATCTTAGACTTTCCGGTAACTTTACGGTTTACTTCGACGTAACCTTCACCAAGACGGCAGATCCTGCCGTTATGGCACTCTTCCTCCTCAAGGACAACGGCGAACGCAACGATTTCTGGGTGGCAGTACTTCAACACAACAACAGACTTGAAGTTGCAACCAGAGGCGACAGCGACGATTTCAAGCCTCGTTACGAAATGCCCGCCGGAACGGCAACTCTCGACAAGGTTATCCACGTAATGATGACTCGTACCATCAAGGACGGCAAAGCATATCTCTACGCTTACATACTTGACGACGATGGCAAAGTCATCATGACTCACGATGCAAACGGTCTTTACAAGGACGACGCTGATTCTCTCGGCACCGTACAACTCGGTATCCAAGCAGAACACGCTCACTTTACCGTTTCCAACCTTGCAGTTGGCATCAACGACAATCTCGTCAATCGCAAACCCGTCAACGAAAGTATTGCAAAACTTTCCGGCTACGTAGAATCCGACTACACGACGGAAAGCTGGGGCAAGATTACCGCAGCAAAGACACAAGCTGAATCTGCGGCAACTCAAGAACAAGTTAATGCTGCTGCAGCAGCCATCGACAAAGCCATTGCCGAACTCGTACCCGCAACGTTCGAAAAAGCCGAAGTATCCGCAACCGGAATTACTTACGCAGGCAGAACGTACGGAGCAGACGATTACACCAACTACGAAACGGTACTTGCACAAGTCAACGAACTTGCAAAACTCACCCTTCGTTCCAAGTATAATCCGGAAATCGTCAAGGTTCTTGCAACTCTCCAACTCAAACTCAACTTCAGCGTAAGCGGTATTGCAGACGGTACCAACCTTATTGTTAAGGCTCTTACCGAGTACACCCTTACTGCTTCCAGCGAAACGGAAGGCGTAACTTACGCTTGGTCGGTTAACGGCACAGCTAAGGGCACTGGCGAAGAATTTAAGTTCACTCCCGAATCATTCGGCAAAGTGGAAATTACCTGCCAAGCCAGCACGGCTAGCGGAGCAGTGGCAAGCCGCGTTATTTCCGTTTCCTTCATCGAATCGGACGTTAAGACTCCTATCGGCGACAAAGTAACCATTGGCGACGACGGTTCCTTCACGACGCAAACCGGCATCGAATGGCCCTACTGGGAAGGCAGAAACGTTCTTTACGACGATCTTATTTTCAACGGTTCCTTCTCCATCACGATGGACCTTACCTACAACGGAACGAGCGACGGAGCCACCGTTGCAACCATTCACCTTCTCAATGCAGATACGCTTAGCCCAAGCTGGGGCGGCGACTGGGCATACGTAGGATACGGCTGCATCTGCCTCCACGAAAATCCCGTCAGGTTAGAAACCTGCTGGTCAGGCACCGGCAAAAAGCAATCTAGCGACGGCGGATTCGATTCCATCGCTACGGCAATGAGCGGAGTAGCAGACTTGCTTGAACAAGGCGACACCTTTACCGTAAAACTTACTTGCTACCGCAACGCAGAAAAACAACTTCAACTCGTTTACTCACTTTTGAACACCAAGAATGGTGAATGGATTGAATTCAACCGCAACGAATGGGCCGGAGACATGGGCGGCGGCTTCATCGTAGGTATCAACGTTGAACATATCGGTCTTACAGCCAAAAACGTTCGTTACGAACTTCTTGACGCAACGGGCAGCTACTTGGCAGGTTCCGTCAAGTCCAGAGCAGTTCTTTCCGCAACACTCGTCAAGTATCAAGACGTAGTTGCTTCCGAATACGTAAACGGCGCAGCATTCACCGCAGCTTACAAAGCAGCATGGGCTCTTATGAGCAACAACAGCGCAATTGTCGACTACGATGCAGCAGCACAAGCTCTTGAAACGGCAGCAAAAGCTCTCGTTCCTAGAACCGTAGCCGTCTCCGCAGGAGCGCTTGACAAGGGATATGCAAACTACGTAGGCGTAACCGAGTTTGAAGCCAAGTTTGCCGAAGGCGTAACCGCAACGGACGTAAAATGGACCTACAAACTTAATGGCGAAGCAGGCGAAAAGGTCGGCGCAAAACTCGCTCTTGAAAACGGTGCTTACACCGAAGTTAAATTGTCCTTTACGGTTGGTGGCGAAACTTACACCTATCAATATCAAGACTTTAAGGTTTCGGCTCTCTCACTCAAGTCCTACACGGAAAAAGTTACCGTAACGGGCAGTACCGTTAGCGTTGACGACGGCGCAGGTTGGGGACAAAAGGATCAACTTGTAATCGAAAACGTACGCGCTCAAGAATTTGAACTCGTGTTCAACGCAGAGTACAAAGGAACGCCCGGCGGCGGATACCGCGTAATGTGCATCAACCTCTTTGGTGAAGCGATCAGACCGGTATTCGGTTATCAAAGAGAAGACCGTGCCGACAGAGCACAAATCGGTTTCGACAACAATGGTGAATGGACAGACATCAACAAGGCCGATGCGGAAGCAGATTACAACCACATCTTTGGAGAAGCAACCAAGTTCAGCCTCAAGCTTTCACAAGACGGCGAAGGCAAGTTCTGGATCACCTTCACGGTTTACCGTGCAGACGGCAGTGTTATTGCCCAAAAGACTTGCGACCACGCTGCATGGTACAGCTCCACTACGGAACTTCGTTTCACCTTCGAAAACATCGACCTCACTCTTGGCGGTTTTGAGGTTTACTACAACTAATTTTTGTAGTATCAAATAACGTTAGTTATTAAAATCAGGTTTTCCACTCACGAGGGGCGCCTTTTACAAGGCGTCCCCAAAGTGGAAACTAAATAGTTTTTTACAAAGAGGTTGACGTGAAATTCATGAAACCCCTCATGATTGCCTTTGCAATCATACTTTTGCCTTTGTTCGTGCTGTCCACCATGCAGCTGTTTGGCTGGACGTGGCCTACGGAATTTGCAGGCGCCAACGTAGTAATGACGGTGGTTTTGGCTGTTTTTACTGCGTTACTGGTAATTTCTGCTTTCGGGCAGAAGTTTAGAATACAAAAAATAGGCACTTATCTTCTCCACGCGGGATTCGTTTTGTTCCTTGCGGGGAGTTTGCTCTACGTAACTACGGGTACTTCTCTCACAGTAGCCGTGCCTGTGGATAACACTAAGGCTTACAGCTATTTGGAAGATAGCAACGGCAACGTGGTAGAGCTTGGCTTTGCCTTTGGTCTTGACCAATTCAAGATTACTTATTACGACCCTGTTTACGACGTTTACCAAGTGGACGGGGAAAACACCAAGACGGTAATGACCGACGTGCAAGTGCAAAAGTCGGCAACCGGCGAATGGTACTATGATTTTGACAAATACGGCGCAATAACTCTCAACGAGTTACTTGACGGCGAAAGTATAGATACGATAAAACAAACGGTCACTTTAGGCGACGGAGTGGTTGCTTCCGTTAGGTTGTTAGTCAAGGAATACGTTGCCAACGTTACTTTTATTGACGAAAACGGCGGCGAAACGAGCCAAGAACTGTTGGTTAACCACACGTTGTACAAAAACGGATTCAAAATTTACCTCATGGGGTACGACGAAGTATCTTCGCGCGTTACCTTAATGTTCAAGAAGAATATCGGCGAACCTTTGTCTACGGCAGGGCTGATCGTCGTAATGGCAGGCACCCTCTTCCAATGCATCGTGTATCCTTTAATTGTTAACAGGAAAAGCAAAAATGCCTTGCCCGCATCCGAAAAGGACGAGGAGGGCAAGATATGAGTTGGTTGAAAATAGTAATGGTTGCCTCGGCACTGTTCCTTTTTGCGGCAACTGCGTTGTTCGTTAAGAAACGCACCTACGCCAAGTACGTGGCGGCAATCGGCTTTGTTTTGAACGGAGTAGTCGTTGCGGTAAACTGGATTTCTAACGGCTATGTTCCCTTCATCAGCATGTATCAAGTGCTGGCGTTCGTGGGTGTTTGTTTCCCCCTTGCGTATTTGCTAATTCACTTCGTGCGCGAAACCAAAGTGAATTTTGCTTGGTTTACCCTTTGCGCAGGCGTGTGCATGGTCGGTTCGGCAGCGATGTTCAGCACCATGATTTGGCATCGGGCACCCGCCTTGCAGTCACCTTTCTTTATTCCTCACATACTTTGTTACATTTTGTCCTACTCTTTGTGCGCCGTCGCTTTCGTGCAGACGATAGTGATGATGTTCCAAAAGAAAGAGGAAGACAAGGCAGAAACGGAAAAATCCATCTACGCCATAGTGATAACGGCATTTCCATTTATGGTAATGGGTATGTTTCTCGGCGCCATTTGGGCAAACGAATGCTGGGGCAATTACTGGTCGTGGGATCCCAAAGAAAACTGGGCGCTCATCACCACTTGCTTGTACGCATTCTATTTCCACGTAAGAAAACGCAAATTTTTCAAAAAATGGCTTGTTCCCGTTTTAATAATCGCTTTCGTAAGCCTAATTATTACATTTATCGGTGTCAATGCGGTAGAAGGCGCATTGCACTCCTATTCATGAATATTTAATGGAGGTATTTATGGAAAAGAAACTTATCAAAAAGCTCCTAATAGGCACCTGTTGCCTGCTGTTTGTTCTTGCTTGCGGTTTTGCACTAACCGCTTGCGACAAAGAGGAGCTCAACTTTGAGTCGGTTAGTGTGTATCACACGGCCGAACAGTACGTTTCTCCGTCGGGCATTGCTCGCAAGGGAGAGTCGACTTTCGTTTCCGATGCTACGCTCAACAAGGTTTACAAGCTCAACGAAGAGGGCACCGTTCTTAGGTCCTATTCGTTTGACCAAACGGTCAACTCCGTTTACGTAAACGGCGACAACGTTTACGCGCTTGTAGGCGAACTTGCAGGGGAAATTTACCGCTTCGACGGATCCCTTAATCTCCTGTCTAAGGCAGAAGTAGAGCACACCCCAACGGATGCACTCGTCCTTGACGGCAAGATTTACGTGGTGAACAGATTTTCGGCGTCGATATCTATTCTTTCCGAAGACTTGACAACTAACGTAGAAAAGATTGACCTATCCGACGGCAGAGAGCCCATGGCAATTGCAACGGCACAAAACAAAATATTCGTTGCTTGTCATCTTCCTAGCGGCAAAGCTACCGACGCAACCGTATCTGCCGATTTGTTCGTGATCAATCCCGAAACGGCAAAGGTTACCAAGAAAATAGAGTTGCTCAACGGAACGGGCGGACTCAAAGACATGGCAGTATCGTCCGACGGCAAATACGTTTACACAACCAATTTGTTCGCAAGATACGCCTACCCCACGTCGCAACTCGATCGCGGATGGATTAACACCAACGGCATTACCGTGGTGGATGCCACAGCCGAAGAGGTGTACGCAGGAGTGTTGCTCGACAGCGTTGAACGCGGAGCATCCAACCCGTGGGGAATTGACGTAATAGGCGAAGGCAAAAATGCCAAAGTCGTTTGCGCCATCAGCGGTCTTGGCGAAATCTCCGTCATCGACGAATCGGCAATGTTTGCCAAGCTGCAACGCGTAGAAAAGGGCGAGTTTGACTACGGCTTGGATGCAGTAGTGGATCGCGTTGAATTTTCTTCGGATATCAGCCAGCGCATTTCCGTTGGCGGCAACGGACTTAGAGAAGTTTTGCTTGCCGACGAATACGGAACGGAATATGCCTACCTTACCCAGTATTTTGACGGAACTATTACCAAAATCGCTCTCGAAACGGACGAAGTAGGTGAGCGCGAAAAGGCCGTTTACATGATCGGTTCGCAAGGAACCCCCACTAAGGAAAGAATAGGCGAAATTCTTTGGTACGACGGCAATTACTGTTATCAAGCGTGGGAGTCCTGTGCAAGCTGCCACCCCGATGCAAGAGCCGACGGATTAAACTGGGATAACCTCAACGACGGTCTTGGCAACCCCAAGCAGGCAAAGTCGATGATGTATTCACATCGTACCCCTCCCGAAATGGTCACCGGCGCGCGTGAAACTGCCGAGCTTGCCGTGCGCAAGGGAATGCAGTTCATTCAGTTCAACACCATGGAAGAAGAGCTTCTTGAGTGCATCGACGATTATCTCAAGTCGCTTGCGCCCACGCAAAGTCCTTACCTCAACAGAGATGGCACGCTTACTGCCTCGGCAGAGCGCGGCAAGGAATTGTTCAGTCAGTTCAATTGCGCATCTTGCCACACCGGTCCATATTACACCGACCTTCAAATGCATCAATCCTCCTCTCTCGACCTTGACGACACGTGGGAAGACAGAGCTTTCGACACACCCACTCTCGTTGAAATTTGGAGAACGGCACCATACGTATTCAACGGAAGTTGTGCAACGATGGAAGATGCTGTAAGGTATTTCGTAGAAAAATCCGGCAAAACCATTACCGACGAACAAGTAACGGACCTTGCTAACTACATACTTTCCATCGGCGACGAAGGGGAATATTACGGCGTTCAACAGGTATTTTTCGATAGAAACGACGACTCCGGCGAACTTGCCGTTCAATTGCTCGTTCCGGGAAGAACCATGAACAAGGTGACGATACGCAAGCAGCATGATACCGACAAGAATGCGTACGTTTGCATCAAGCTTTACGATGCAAGCGGCAAGCAAATCGGTGAAAGCGTCAACGCCGTTCTCACGGGAATGGTAAAGGGCGATTACGCCATGTTTGAGTGCGATCTCGATGTGCCTGCGGATCTTGCCAAAGGAAGTTATTACGAAATTACAATCGTAAATGCAGACGACACGGGTGAAGCGTTAGCAACGCCGCTCCGCGTGTATTATAATTAAGGAGGGCAAAATATGAAGGATATGAAAAAACGTACCGTAGCGGTTATCGCTTTTGCAACTTTATTGATTATTTGCCTTACGTTTGTGGGTTGCAACGACAACGGCCCCGTTAAGGGATACGAACCGTCTACGTTAACCAACAACACGACGACCATCAAGACTACCTCTGCCGAGCAAACGCAGTACTATGGTTCTCTTGAAAACGTAATCGAAGGATATGCCTCCGAGTACGTAATTACGCGTCACAAACCAATGGCAGGTACCTTTTACGCCTACACCGAAGGCATCACCGACGACCTTGCCGGACTTCACGGCGGCGAAGGCAACGAAGCCGTCTTTTGGCCGGGCTCTCAACTGCTCAAGTTGAAGCTGTCTTATGACCTTGACGGAAATCTTCAAAAGGAAGAAGAACTGCTGGTAGATTCTCCCAACGGAGTAGTGCGCGATCCGGACGTTTCCGCCGATGGCAAAAGAGTGGTGTTCAGCTGGAAACAAAACAAACAAGACGACTACCACCTTTACATTTACTTTTTAGAAACGGGCCTTGTTGAGCAAATCACCTTTGGTCAAGGCATCAGTGATACCGAACCCAAGTGGTTGCCCAACGGTCAAATAGTCTTTTCCTCGTCCAGAACGGTACAAATAGTAGACTGCTGGAAAACCCCCGTATCCAACCTGTATATTTGCAATGCAGACGGTTCGGAAATGATCCGCGTAGGATACGACCAAGTTCACACAACCTACCCCACCGTTACGGAAGATGGCAGAGTGCTTTACACTCGTTGGGACTACAACGACAGAACGCAAATGTTCGTTCAAGCGCTTTTCTCAATGAATGCCGACGGCACCGGACAAACGGCAGTATTCGGAAACAACAGTAACAACCCTACTACGGTAATGCACACCGTTGCCGTTCCCGGTTCGTCCAGTAAGTACCTTACCATCGTTTCCGGTCACCACGTAACACAAGGCGGCAAACTTGCCGTTATCGATACCGCAATCGATCGTGACGGACAATCTCCCCTCGATTACGTATTCGAAGCTGCCGAATCGGGCGAAAGTATCGACACTCTCGGTCAAGCAGGCAGAATTTACAAGTACCCCATTGCAATTAACGAAAATGAAATGATTTTCGCCAGAGCGGAGTCTTGGGCAAGTGCCAAGCAAGAAACCAAGTTCAGCTTGTATTATTACAATTCCGAAACGGGCGAAATGATTTGCATTGCCGATTGTAACGGTGGCAAAATTTCCTGTTCGCAAATTGCACCCATTCGCACCAAACGCACATTCGTTCGCCCCAGCATGGTCGATTACTCCAAGGATACCGGCACCTATTACGTTGCAAACGTTTACGAAGGCGACACCATGAAGGAAGTTGAATTCGGTGCAGTCAAGTATCTCCGCGTAGTTGCGTTGGATTACAGACCTTACGCCGTTGGTGCGGTTTCGGCAGGAAACAGCTCGGCTTATCCCGACGGTTTTGGTACTTCCGACCCGTCAACACCCGTAGGAACGGCAAACTCCACGTGGGACGTAAAGAAGGTTATCGGCATCGTGCCTGTCGAAGAAGACGGCTCCGTAATGTTCAGTTGCCCGTCGGACGTTCCCGTGTACTTCCAGCTCCTAGATGAAAACGGATTGATGATTCAGTCCATGAGAAGTTGGTCCACCCTCATGCCGGGCGAAACTTTCTCCTGCGTGGGATGTCACGAAAGCAAAAACAACGTTCCCGTTAGCGGCAGCATGGTTACGATGGCAATGAAGAAGGGCGTCCAAAAGCTTCAAAAAGACATTTGGATGACCACTGAAGAGTACGAAAATTACGATCCTTACACCGATTACAAAGGATTTAGCTACGCCGACGAAATTCAGCCCATTCTTGACAGAAGTTGTGTGTCGTGTCATACTAACGTAGAATTGGCAAATAAGCGTCTTGGCAGCCAAGGCATTTCGGTAGATATAGGCAAAACGGTTACTTCTTCCACGTGGAAGTATCTTGTAACTACAAAGAGTAACGACGTTTCTTGGACGAGTTCCGCCTTCAATCCCGATTGGTCAACGGCAACGCAACCCTTTGGTAGCGATTCAGGCAGTTCCATCACGTGGGGTGCAAGTTCCGATGCTTGCTTCTACATGACGCAACAATTTACCCTCACGGCTGACCAGCTCAAAGGCAAGTTCTTTATCAAGTGGCAGTACGACGAAGATCCTCAACTCTATCTCAACGGTACGAGAATCGATTCCGTTCCTGTCAACGGCACCTACATTACAGGCACAACCTATTTTGAACTTTCCGCATCGCAAAAAGCACTTCTCAACGAAGGTACCAACACGATTACCGCGCGTGCTTACAACGCTATGGGCGGTTCGTATATGTACGTAGAGTTAACCTGCAACACTGAGGTTGCTTCCACAACCACAAGCCCTGTTGCACTTACGGACGAAATTAGGGTAGCAAGCCGCGACAAGGTAGATTACTATCTGTCCTACCTCGTGCTTACAGGTTCTTTCCTCAAGGGTAACTTCTATTGCGGGACTCCCACTAACGACATCACCGATTGGATCGGCGGCATGAGCGATCCTACGACCATTCCTGCGTATACTCATGGTTCAACCCAAAGCGGAATCATCGAAATGCTCATGAACGACCATCAAGGACTTCTTTCTTCGGGCAAGATCAGCAAGGAAGACATCTACCGCATTGCAGCATGGATCGATCTCGGCGTTCCTTACAGAGGAAGCTACAACGAAGCTTCGGAAAACTGGGGTTCGTTGGAAATGGGTGAAGCCGAAAGACGCCAAAACATGCGCGACTATTACAACAAGATCGACGAGTTGAACAAGGCAAAAAAAGCAGGCCAACTCAGCAGAAAAAAGGTGCTCATCGAGTACTTTGATGCAAGTGGCAACTATATCGGCGCAGTAGAAGATAGACACCTTTCCATTCTCTATCTCGATCAAAAAATTCAAGCGGGCGACACCGTCGTCGTAACCCTTCCCAGTGGCTACGAATACGTGTGGTTTAGCCTCAGTCCCAAAATGAAGCTGGCACTCATGTACTGTCCGGACGGCGTGTTCACTTACACGGTTCCCCAGTATGCCGAAAATATCTTCCCCAACCTTACCGTAGGAAAGGATCAATACGTTTACACCCATCCCACGATTACCGCCTTCCTTCCTAGCGAAGAAGACTTGAATGCAATTTACAACGTAGCACTCAATCCGTACGACGCAGGCTACAAAAACGAAGGAGCCAAGATAACCACAGGCAGCGCTTGGGAAAACGACGGTTACGGCAACTTCTTCCCTGCAAACGCATTTGACGGATTCACCTGCAACCGCGGCCACGGTGTATTCCCCAACCAAAGCTGGGGACCGGACAAGAACGTAGGCAATGAAGATAGATGGCTGCAAATCGACTTCGGTAGAGAAGTAGAGCTTTACTCCTTTGAAATGTTCATTCGTGCAGACTTCCCGCACGATGCTTACATCACCAAGCTGGAACTTGAATTTTCCGACGGGACGATAATAGAGTGGACTGACCTCAAGCAAACGAATCAAGGTCAAATCCTCGTCCTCGAAGAAGCCATCAAAACTACTTTCGTAAAGATTAAAAATATCGAAACTTCCAAGGACGATTGGTTCGGAATTTCCGAGTTTATGGCTTACGGCAAAAACGTTATCAAGTAATATTAGGGAGGAAACAAAAACATGAAGAAAACACTCGCTTTAATTCTTTTGTCGGTGTTGGCGTTAACGTTGGTTGCTTTTGCAGCTTGTGAAAAGGAACCGCCCGCACCCGTAAAGCCCACCGTGGGCACAGTAAGTGGCGTTGTAACCGATTCTGCCGGCGATCCGCTTGAAGAAGCAGAAGTTTACTATTCCGAAGATTCTTCCGTTGAAACAAACGAGAACGGCAAATTCAGCATCAAAAACGTAACCGTTGGCGATCTTACTTTGAAGGTAACACTCAAAGGCTACGCCACGAAAACGGTCAACGTAAACTACGACAGTTTCGACGACGAAGGCAACTGCAACTTGACCATCGCCCTGGAAGATGGCGTAGGCACCATTAAGGGTACCGTCAGCGTAGACGGACTTACTTCCAAAAAGCTCCAAGGCGTTACCGTCTCTCTCGGTAGTTCGCAAGTGACGACGGACAAGGACGGCAAGTACGAAATTACCAACGTTTCCATGCACGGAACCAAAACCCTTACGGCAGTCGTCGACGGCTACGGTCAGTCGCGCAAAACCGTAACCGTTCGTTCCTTCGACGTAAACGGCGTTGCAACGGTCAACTTCCAACTCGTTCAAAACGACCTTGCCGAGTTGCCGGGCATCAAACCCAGCCAGCTTGAAGCGCTCGAAATTATTCCCGCAAGCAAAACGCAACTCAGCCTTTCCGACCTGAAAAATCTCAATCGCAGCCCGGACGGACTTGCAGGCACTTCCAAGGTTGAAGATCACGGCGAAGGTCTTTGCGTTAATGCCGATACCAAGAGTGACAATTCCAATATGGTTGCCTTCATTTACGGCAAAATTAAAATTGACGACAACCACAAGTTCCTTACCTCTTACGTAAGAATTTTCTTCGGACAAAACGGCGGCAAGGATCACGATGCAGAAGCCGCAGGCGACTTTTCAACTGCAAAGCTTGCCGAGCTTGGCGTGTACATCATCAACGAACAAGGTGAAGTCGTCACAGACGTTGCTACCTTCCAAAAGGTAACCACCGAAGGTTTCATGCCCGTAACGTTCGATCTTTCCGCTTTTAGCGGACAAACGGTAACCTTCATTCTCGGCACCAAGACGGGATATCACTGCTGCTTTGACAGAGTAGAATTTGCTGCCGCAGCTCCCAGATATCTTACCGTTAGCGGAGTGGACGGACTTACCAGCATTATGCTTCACAGCAAAGTGACGGATACTTCCTTCGATGCTGCAGCGCTCAAAGAAAAATGGGCTATCAGCGGTGGCGTAGGCATGGTGAGTGAAGGCATACAACTTAACGGCGCCGATCCTTGGAAGGCTGAAGATTTCGATGCAGCCAATCCTCAGCCTGTAAACTCCTATATGTACTTAACTACGGATATTACCGCACAAAACAGTCAAATGTCAATTGCGGCAACCATCGTTAACCTTAAAGAGTGCACAGACCCCGCTTCTGCCGATCCCAACCATCACTTCTTCCCGTGGGTTTCCGTAATAGTGCTTGACAGTAACGGCAATGTTCTCAAGCAAACGGACTGGACCAAGGTTGAAGTTGCCGAAAACAACGCCGAGTTCAATTTGGATTGCGATCTTTCCTCTTGCGTAGGGCAAGACGTCACCGTCGTTATTGCCTGCAATGTAGGTTATCGTGCAACCATCACGGGCGTAACTTTTGACGCAGCACAGTAAACTTTATAACACAAACGGGTAAATGCGGCGCAATTGCCGCATTTACCTTTAAACTTTCAAGGAACACATGAAACCATCACAAAAAAGCAAACCGTTTGATAGAAAAGACGTATTTTTCCGCACGTTTAAGGAGCATTACGGCGTTTTGCTCGGCGTAAGCTTGGCAATGTTTGTATTTGCTCTGCCCGTAGTTGCGGTTTATTTCGGCGCGTATATCGAGTTGTCTCTTTTGGGAGAAATCACGTTGGAAAACGCAGTGGAAATGTATTCCATACAAACGCAAATGTATATTTGGCTCATTCCTGCCTTTGCCATTTTTTCGGTGGGCGCAGCGGGTGCGTTTTACGTCATTCGCCGGCTGGTTTGGGATCAGCCAGTTTTGTTCTTTAGGGATTTCTTCCGCGGAATAAAGGCAAATTGGTTACAAAGCTTAATTAGCGGAGTAATTTTCATTCTTTTTATGGGAGCGCTCAATTACGCAATGAACATGCTCGTCCTCAACGTAGAGTTGGGCTCCGCCTATTGGACGTTGTACGTGGTGCAAATATTCTTGGCGGTAGTTGCGGCAATGCTGTTGCTGTTTCAGTATGCCGCCATCGCCGTTTACAACGACAACGTATTCAAAATTATCAAGAACAGCTTTGCTTTCCTTTGGGCGACCTTCCCCCGAAGCATCGGCATCGTACTGTTGGCATTTGCGCCCGTATTTGTTTTGCTTGCTTTTGCTAGTGTGTACATCATCTACATCATCGTGTTGATATTCCTTGCGCTGGTGGGCTTTGCTTACGGCATACTCGTCTTCACCCTTCACGCGCATTACGTGTTCGACAAGTACGTCAACAAGCAGTCTTTCCCCGACGTGTACAAAAAGGGGCTTTACCACGAAGGAACGACGGTCGGTAGCGAAACGGAATCTTCCGTCCCCGCCACCGAGGGCTACAACATCGACGTTGAATAGGTTTGCAATTTCAAGTCGAGTAGTTTTACAATTTCAATAACAAAAAAAGGCGCTCGGCGAAGTTTTTCGTCGGGCGTCTTTTTCGTGATTTGTTAATTATTATTGCAATTCGTTGATATTTTTTGTATTTTATTCGTTGAGTTTTTTTGCAAATAAATACGCTGATTTTTTTGCAAATGCATTTTTCGTTGTGTCTTTAGGAATGCGGTCAAAGTGGGTGGATGAATGCGCAAATACAGTTGCAAAAAGGTAAAGCACAAATTTATTCGTCTCGATTTTCTTTACCGATGATATTATTTTCGGCATACATGGTATAATAGCATTGGTTTAAACGTTTAGACGAAAGGAGGTGCATTGTTGTGGACAATCACGAAAGGGTACGCGAGCTTACGGATAGGTTTTCCGCTTGTTCCAAAGTGCTTATTGCCATAGGGGACGAAACGAGACAGCGACTGATACTGGAAATGATGAAAATTGGCAAGTGCAACGGCGTTCGCGTGGGCGAAATAACACAAAAGACGAATTTGTCGCGCCCTGCAGTGTCCCATCATTTGCAAATAATGAAGGATGCCGGCATCGTCAAAGTGCGCAAGGAAGGCACCAAGAATTACTATTATTTCGATTCGGAAATGGAGTGCTTCGAGCAGTTAATTTCCACATTGCGTTTTGCCATGGAAATATCTGCCGATTTGCCCGATAGGCGCGGAGAATAACGGGCATTTGCGCAAGACAACTCAAGTGGGCAAAGTGCCTATTTTGATGGCAAATAAAGATAATTAACCGTTAAGCGGTGCAATTTTACTAAAACGGAGGTAAAAAAATGGATATATTGCAAATAATGCAGTCACGTCACAGCGTAAGGCAATACGCCGATAGGGCAATTGAGCAAGACAAAAGGCAGCAATTGGACGAATTGGCCGCCGCGCTTAACAACGAAGCGGGTTTGAATATTCAAATTATTTATGACGAGCCAAATTGTTTCAATTCCTTCATGGCAAGGTACGGCAAGTTTTCGGGCGTGAGCAATTATATTGCACTCGTTGGCAAAAAGTCTGCCGATTTGGATGAAAAACTTGGCTATTGCGGCGAGCAGCTGGTGCTTAAAGCGCAAGAATTGGGATTGAACACCTGCTGGGTTGCACTAACTCACGGCAAAAGCAAGGCTGCTATCGGCAAGGGAGAAAAGCAAGTGTGCTTAATTGCTCTCGGCTACGGCGCCACGTGCGGAATGGAACACAAGAACAAGCCATTACACAAGGTCAGCAACTGCACCGATTCGTCCCCCGAATGGTTCGCAAAGGGCGTCAACGCCGCACTGCTGGCGCCCACCGCAATGAATCAGCAAAAATTCTATTTTGAGTTGCAAGCGAACGGCAGTGTAAAAGTCAAGAGCGGTTCAGGCTTTTATACCAAGTTGGATTTGGGCATTGCCAAGTACCACTTTGAATCCGTTTCCAACGTTAAGGTAAGTAAATAGTACGCTTGCACAGCAAATTTTAGTGAAAATAGTCAGTAGAAAGCGAACAATAAAATAAAAAAGGCGCTCGGCGAAGTTTTTCGTCGGGCGTCTTTTTCGTGATTTATTAATTATTATTGCAATTCGTTGTTATGTTGTATCGTAATAAGTTGGTTTTAATTGCAATTTATCGGTTATTCTTTTGTAATTTGTCCGTTGAGTTTATTGATTGTGTTTGTTGTAATCTGTCGGTCGCATTCCTCGCAACTCGTCAATTTGCTTTTTGTTCGTCACAAGCAACTGCGCAGGCTATTTGGATAATTCGTAAATGGCTTGCAAATAAATTTTTGCCATAATTTTCAAGTGTTCCAAAATAATGCATTCGTTGGGCATGTGGATGGTTTGTTCTTCTTTGGGGAATAGGGGACCGAAAGCCACGCAATTAGGCAAGCAGCGGCTGTACGTTCCTCCGCCGATTGCAATGGGCTCAAGGTTGGTGCCCATGGCGGAATTGTACACGTTCATCAACGTCGTCACAAGTTGGCTGTCCGATGGCACGTGCAAGGGCTCACTCACGTGTCCTGCAACTATTTCAAAGTCTTTCGGTGTGTTGTCCACAAGCAATTTGTGCATGTAGTCGCAATTATAGGTTACGGGGAAGCGGATATCCACGGTTAGGGTAAGAGTTCCGTCCTCGGCAGTGGTGGCAACGCCCAAGTTACAAGTAAGGTGTCCGCTCGGTTGGTCGCAAAGGTCAATTCCCCAAGCTTTGCCCGTTGTGTCGCAAAGTTTGCTCGTGGCAAAGTTAAGCGTTGCGTTGTCGGGGTAGGCTTCCGCAAGCAAGCGAAGTACGGGGTGCAGGGCGTTAATTCCCTCGTCGGGAGTGCTGCCGTGCGCCGCTTTGCCCGTCGCCGTTAGTTGAACTTTACCTCCGTCAATCAGCTTGACGGAAATTCCCAATTCGTCCGCCCTTTGCTTGGTTACGAGGCCCAGAATGGATTCGTCCGCAGTGACAACGCATGCTGACGGTACCACGTTGGCGCGCGTGCCTGCTGCAATGTTTACGTCTTGGGGCAACTTGCCGCACACCACGTCAAATTGGAATATGCCCTTTTCCCTGTTGATTACGGGAAAATCTCCGTCGGGCGAAAAGGACACCGTGGGGAAGGGCATTTTCGTAAAGTAATGTTCAACGCACTCCATGCCGCTTTCTTCGTCGCAACCGAAAATGAGCCTAACGGTTTTGGAAGGCTTAAAGCCTGCTTCTTTCAGTGCTTTTACGGCAAATAAGCAAGCAATCATGGGGCCTTTGTCGTCCATTGCTCCGCGTCCCCACAGTTTTCCGTCGGCAATTTCGCCGCCAAAGGGGTCGTGATCCCATTCGGATGGGATGGCGGGCACCACGTCCAGATGTCCCAAAATTCCCAAAACTTCGCTTCCGCTGCCTGCAAAATCCACGTGCCCGGCGTAGCCGTCGCAATCGTAGGTGTTTAGTCCAAAGGATTTTGCCTTTTGCAATACGTAGGTCAAGCAGTCTTTAACGGGCTGTCCAAAGGGGGCGCCTTCTGCCGCGGCAGCTCTTTCGGTGTTGAACGAAATAGTCTTTTGAAGTGTTTCGACCATTTCGTTAAAATCGTTGTTTAGTATTTTTTTTGCTTCAAGCATAATTCAACCTCGCTTGTAACGGCAACGCTTTTTGTCGGCAAGCGAAGAAAGGTCGATTTTGCAGAGATAAAAAGCTGCAAATGGGGGGCAATATCTACGCTAATATGCGAACAAAAGGACATTTTTTGCCGTTATTTAAAATTTTCTACGTATAGTATACACAAATTTGCGATAATGTGCTATTATATTTGCAAATATTCTTACAAAAAAGGAATCGACGGTTATGTCTAACAAAAAGAGCGGTGCCGGCGGTGAAAGCAACGGCGAAAAAAAGAAAAAGAACGAATGCCTCAACGTGGGCCACAGAGCGCGTTTGCGCGAAAGAATGTTGAAAGAGGGGCTTCAAAACTTTGAAGACCACGAACTGTTGGAGCTGATGTTGTTCAACAGCATTCCGCGCAGAGACACAAACGGCATTGCACATGAGCTATTGAACGAATTTGGCAGCGTAGCCAACGTCGTAGATGCTCCGCCGGAAAAATTGATGATGATCAAGGGAATTTACAAGACTACGGCTTGCGAAATTTCCATGATCAAAGAGGTGTGGCAACGGTACTTGCGCGATACGGCGCCCAACGTTTTATTGAAAACCCCGGGCGACATTGCCTTGTACACGCAAGTTTTAATTGCTCAAAGCTACGTCGAAAAGGTAGTGGTGGTTTACGTAGACAGTTCCACAAACTTCCTCATGCAGGAAGTGTTTACATCTAACAGCACCAACATGGTAACGGTGGATATCCGCAAAATAATTTCAACCGTCATTCGTATCGGTGCGGCAGGCGTAATTCTGTTCCATTGCCACGTCAAGGGCCCGGTAACGCCAAGTCAGGAAGACGACGTCTTCACCGAGCAATTGTTTTTTGCTTTGGCGTGCATCAACACGATGCTGCTCGAACACATCATATTCAACAACGCAAACCAATTCCACAGCTATTATCTTAGCCACGCAATTCAAGAGATAGCCGAAAAATACAACGATATGTTCAATCGGTAAATAAAGAGGTAATCATGAAAGAACTACGCACGAGATTTGCTCCCAGCCCCACGGGCTACCTTCACATCGGAGGTTTGAGGACTGCATTATATAGCTATTTGTACGCAAAAAAGAACAACGGCAAGTTTGTTTTGCGTATTGAAGACACCGACCAAAACAGATACGTCGACGGCGCCGTCGAAATCATCTACCGCACGTTGAGAGAAACGGGCATCACCTACGACGAAGGTCCGGACGTGGGCGGAGATTATGGCCCGTACATTCAAAGCCAGCGCAAGGACGAATACCTTGCTTACGCCAAGCAACTTGTGGAAAGCGGCCACGCCTATTACTGCTTTTGCACCGAAGAGCGCCTTGCATCTTTGCCCGACGTAAACGGCGCACGCCGTTACGACAAGCATTGCTTGCACTTGTCCAAAGAAGAAGTGGAGCGCCGCCTTGCAAACGGAGAGCCTTACGTAATTAGGCAAAATATGCCCACGGAAGGCAGCACGACCTACACCGATGCCGTCTACGGCGAAATCACCATTGAAAACAGCGAGTTGGAAGATCAAATTTTGATCAAGTCGGACGGAATGCCCACCTACAACTTTGCAAACGTCATCGACGACCACCTTATGGCAATCAACTGCGTTATGAGGGGTATCGAGTACCTTTCAAGCACGCCCAAGTACAACTTGCTTTACGATGCGTTCGGATGGGAAAGGCCCATGTACATTCACATGCCGCCCATCATGAAGGACGCACAACACAAGCTTTCCAAGCGCAACGGCGATGCCAGCTACGAAGATCTCATCAAGAAAGGCTTTTTGAAGGACGCCATCATCAATTACATTGCTCTTTTGGGGTGGTCCCCCAAGGACGACAGCGAAAAAATGTCCTTTGAACAGCTCAAAGAGAAATTCGACGTCAGCGGCATAAACAAAAGTCCCTCCATTTTCGATCCCGTCAAACTTGCTTGGCTCAACAGCCTTTACATCAAGGAAATGACTCCGCAAGATTTTGCCGACTACGCAACGCCTTGGATAGAAAATTGCTACTTGAAGCATTTCAACAAGGAACTCGTGTGCAAGCTTATTCAAAGCCGCATCGAAACCTTCGGCGAAATTGAAGAAAAACTCAAGTTTTTGGTGGAATACGGCACTTTCAGCAGCGAATTGTACTTCAACCAAAAGCAGAAAACCGATGCGCAAACGGCAAAAGAAGTGCTGCCCCTCGTTAGAGATGCCCTTTCGCAAGTGGACGAATGGAACAACGCCCGCTTGTACGAAACTCTCGTTCAGCTGGCTCAAAGCAATGGCTTAAAGAACGGCAAAGTGCTTTGGCCTGCACGTGTAGCGCTTACGGGGCTTGCCGCCACTCCTGGTGGAGCAAGCGAAGTTGCCGAAATTTTGGGCAAAAAAGAAACTCTTCGCCGCCTGGATCTTGCCATAGCCGCACTGTAAGCCTTTTGGTGGCCACAACAACGGAAAACGGAACAAAGGTTAGTAAGTAATTGCAAATTCGCCTTTTGCTGCCACCGCCAATCCTACGCCCTTGTAGAGAAACGCAAGAATGTTTGCAAACGGCAAACCTGCACGAAAGGCGCGATGGAACAATCGTATAAATCAAGAATCGTGTAGAGGCGAATATTGCACAAAAAATTGTGCAAAGATGAATACCGTGCGAGCAATCGTGAAAAAACGTCGCACAAATGATTGTGTAAAAAATTGTAAAAAATGTATTGTACAAAGAAAGCGGC
The DNA here is from genome assembly GCA_964474475.1 of uncultured Oscillospiraceae bacterium. Classification (GTDB taxonomy): domain Bacteria; phylum Bacillota; class Clostridia; order Christensenellales; family CAG-314; genus Fimimonas. The sequence continues at coordinate 29,474 of CAYYTD010000001.1, forward strand.
GCAGACCTAGCCAAAGTGCAGGTTTGCGCCGCTTTATTAGGTATTCACGATGTTCGGCAATTATTCTTGCGTGCCAATTTCAAGCGCCAGTATCATCATTTCGTGGAAAGAGTTTTGGCGTTCGTCGGAGGACAATTCCTCGCCCGTCAACAGGTGGTCAGAAATCGTGCAAATGCACAACGCTTTTTTGTTAGCGCGTGCCGCATTCAAGTAGAGGGCTGCCGATTCCATTTCAACCGCCAACACTCCCATTTTGCCCCAAACCGCGCTGCCTGCGCCGTCGTCGTAAAAGGTGTCGCTCGAAAGAATATTGCCCACCTTGTATTCGTAGCCGAGTTCTTTTGCCTTTGCAACGGCTTTTTCCAGCAATTCGTAGCTGCAAATGGGAGCAATAGTGCCGGGCATGCCAAATTGATGTGCAAAGTTGCTGTTGGTGCACGCGCCTTGTGCAAAAACAAGGTTGCGAAGTTTCAAGTCAGGGTGAATTGCTCCTGCCGAACCGATACGGATAATGTTTTCCACTCCGTAAAAGTTGTACAGTTCATAGCTGTAAATTCCAATAGACGGAATTCCCATGCCGCTTGCCATCACGGATATGCGTTTTCCCTTGTAAGTGCCGGTGTAGCCTTGCACTCCGCGCACGTTGTTAACCAAAACGGGGTCGGTAAGATAGTGTTCCGCAATGTATTTTGCCCTAAGCGGGTCGCCGGGCATAAGCACCGTAGGCGCAAAGTCGCCTGCTTTTGCAGAAATATGAGGGGTAGGTATAGCCATTTTTGCCTCCTTCGGCGAGTGGTATTTGTGGTTGCCTTTTGCAACGTTTCGCCGTCATCCGTGTTATTATAACCAAAGTTTTGGTAATTGTCAATACCGACGGAGGCGTTTTAGCCGCGCGGCTGTAACGCAAGTGGGTAATTTTGGCGGAAATGTGCGGCACAAAGTTGTAGTAACGCTTGACTAATCTCTTGCGATTTGCTAAAATGAGCTGTATGCATAATGGTTTAGTATGCTTATGCAAGCCGTGCGTCGGTCAAACGGAGAGTTTTGTGGCGCAAAGGGCACGCATGCAGTACTAATTTGCAAAAAATAATAACGCGTATATCGCGACGAATAAGGAGAGTATCATGAAAAGAACTTATCAACCCAAAAAAAGACAAAGAAGCAAAGTGCACGGATTTAGAGCCAGAATGAAAACAACCGGCGGACGCAGAGTACTTGCAAGACGCAGAAACAAGGGTCGTCATTCTCTTTCGGCATAGTAGAGGCTTGTTTTGAAGTCTATCTACAGACTGAAAAAAAATTACCAATACAACTACGTATACAAGCACGCAACTAGCGTTGCGGATAGGCACTTCGTTTTGCTGTATTGCAAAAGCAACTTGCAACAAAGCAAATTTGGTTTTTCCGTTAGCAAAAAGTACGGTCACGCCGTGCAGCGCAACAGAATTCGCAGACAAATGAAGGCAGCCGCATCGGTATATGCAGGGCAAGTAAAAAGCGGATACAACGTCGTGTTCATTCCTCGCGCAGGTGTCGAGTACGAATATTCCGCCATTTTGGCAAGTTTTCGCAAATTGCTTACCAAGGCAGGTTTGCTATGAAGTACGTTGCCATTGCATTGCTCAAGCTGTACAAAGCAACCCTTTCCAAGTGGAAAGGCGCAAAAACGTGCATTTACACGCCCAGTTGTTCCGTCTATTCCATCGAGGCTTACCAAAGTTTCGGTTTTTGGGGCGGCAGTTGGCTAACGGCAAAAAGGTTGCTAAGGTGCGCTCCGTGGGGCAAGGGCGGGTTCGATCCCGTTCCGCAAAACCTCAAGGGGAGCATCAAGTGGTATTTGTAACGTAGTTACGCATTATTTGTGTTGGAGTAACAATGAACAAAAAAACAAAAACAACAATTATCATCGCATTGTTGATGCTGCTGTGTTTGTGCGTGCTGTGCGCGTGCCAAACCCAACAAGTAAGCTTGTTCGAGTACGACGAGAGCGAATTAGGCTTGGTAGGCAAGCTTGTCCGCCTCATGCACCAAGAGTGGATTGGTCAAGGCAATTACGGTTGGACGGTTGTAATATTTACCGTATTTCTCAAAATCGTAATGTTGCCGCTCGATATCTGGCAGCGTTATTCTTCGCGTAAAAGCGCAGTCAAAATGGAAGCCATGAGACCTGTCATGGAAGACATTGACAAGCGTTACGGCGCAAATAGTCAACGTGGCAACGAAGAAAAGCAAAAGCTGTACAAAAAGCAAGGGTATTCCATGCTCAGCACCTGCTTGCCCATGATTTTATCCATGGTCATTTTCTTCGTCATGTTCGGCGGATTGAACAAGTATTCTACTTATAGTAGCGTAACCAACTTCAAAACGCTGTCTTCCACCTACGCCGATGCGCGCATTGCCGAGCTAGATAAATCCGAGTATTCCGTAATTAGTGCCAAGTACGACGAAATCAAGGCCAAAATCGATGCCGAAACTTCCAAGGAAAGCCAAGAAGTTCAACAAAGCCAACAGAGAATTTTTACCGACAAGGTAAAGGCTTGGCAACAATTGCTTAACGATTGCCGCACCGATACGGCTTTAATGGCGCAGTTAGATACCATCGATTCCGCCGCATCGCAAGCCGTAAAGGAGCAATATCTTGCTCAAAAGGAAAGTTGGTTGTGGATTCAAAACGTGTGGCAGCCTGATACTTGGTCTACCATCATGCCCGATTATGACACCTTTTCCAATTCGGTCAACATGGAATTTGCTGGCAGCGAAGGCATTTACAACAAAGTGCGCCAAGCAGTGCTTTCAACGGGAGAGCGCGGCGAAAGCGGCAGCTGGAACGGACTAATGATTTTGCCCATATTGTCAATAGGTTTGTCCTTCCTGTCTTTGTGGATTTCGCAACGTGTCGAGCGCAAGAACCGCAACGGTCAAGTTGCGCCTGCCGCCAACGATCAGCAAGCAGCCTCTAACAAGATGATGATGATAATGATGCCGTTGATGATGGCTTTGTTCGGATTTATGTATACGGGCGCGTTTGCAATCTACATGGTAGTTAACTATTCTATCAGCATCTTGTCAACGTTGGCTCTTCGTGCCCCCGTCGAAAAGATGGTGCAAAAGAACATCGAAAAATCCAACAACTCCTCCGGCGGTCCCCAAAAGGCTAATTACGAGAGGTAGAAAATGAAAAAAACTCAGGCAAGCGGTCGCACCTTGGCTATTGCGGTACAAAACGCATTAAACGAGTTGCAACTGACGAAAGAACAGGTAGAAATTACCGTTCTTCAACAGGGTGGGTTGTTCAGGCAGTTCAAGGTGGAAGTCACCGAAAAACCGCAACAAATTCCGCAAGAACAACCGCAGCCCCAAATCGAACAACAACAACCTGCACAACCTCAAGCGGAAGTTGTGGCGGAAAGTACGTCAAACGGCGTTGCCGTGCAAGAATTTTTGCAAACCGTGCTTGCCAAAATGGGGCTTAACTGCTCCGTCGATGTTACGGTTGCCAAAGATTCCGTTCAACTGGACATCAGCGGCGAAGATACCCCTTGTGCCATCGGCTATCGCGGCGAAGTATTGGATGCCCTTCAATATTTGTGCAGCTTGCAGTCCTCAACCGAAACCAAGCACAAGCGCGTAGTGGTCGATGCCGAGGGCTACAGGACAAAGAGAGAAAAAACCCTGCAAAACTTGGCAAAGAATTTGGAGCAAAAGGTTAAGCGCACGGGCAAAGCCGTTAATTTGGAGCCCATGAACCCTTACGAAAGACGCGTCATTCACACGTCTTTGCAAAGCAGCAAGTTCGTTACCACTTCAAGCGAAGGTCAAGGCGTCAATCGTCACGTCGTCATTAGCCCCATCGGGCAAGATAACGTCCTCAACGCCCCCAACGCTCCCCGCAAAACGCTCAACTTTGTGTACCGCAGCGAAAAAAAGCGCAGGAGATAACCCCCGCCGCGGGGGG
>CAYYTD010000001.1:33438-33731 GCA_964474475.1 uncultured Oscillospiraceae bacterium
CCCCCTGCAAAGTTTAGAGCGGCAGAGCCTTTTCGTTAGGTTGGCTGCCAATGCAAAGTTACAAAGTGGGCAAGCCACAAAGCGACCAATTTGCAAGGGCGCAGCTGGCAAGTCAAGCCACGCAGCGCAGGCGGTGGACCTTTGCTTGCAGGGCAAGCAAAGGCGAAACGATGCGGAATAATTCCGTTTGGTGTCCGTAATTGTAGTTAAAAAGGTCGCAACCGCGAAAAATGATGCAACCAATAAACTTTTTAACATGCGTTGCAAAAGAAAATTGACGGAGATAGCGGAGA
>CAYYTD010000002.1:0-32747 GCA_964474475.1 uncultured Oscillospiraceae bacterium
GCCAATTATTGCAAAAAGAGCTACCTAAAATACGACGAGCATCACGTGGAAGGCTACGTACATTTAAGCAAGAAGAAATATACACGCATAGACGAAGAACTAAAAAACGTAACCATAAGCAACGGAAAACGCAAAAGCATAATAATTGAAAACGAAGAAGGTACGTTTTTAATTATCTATGTGGTCAATGCAAAAGAACAAGTGACAAGAATGAACGATTACAAAGAAAATTATTCCAAATCGTGAAAACATATCAAAAGTAATTGCTCGGCGAATTACACAACTTACGCAAAAAACAGAAAACAAACAAAAATGTTTTTAATAAAATAGTTGAAACCGCTCACCGTTTCGGTGGGCGTTTTTTTACTTTGCGATAGTGGAGTAATTTCAATTTGCGGTTGCGAGGAAACATTGCTGTAAATTTTCCGCTGTCCGTTTTACTCCGCAATCTTGTGCCCCTGCCAGGCACTGTGCCACTTTGGTACAAATAGTAAAAATTTGCCAAAAATATTTTTCATACTATTGACAAAAAGGCAGGGGGGGGGGTATAATCTTGAGCGAGAGGAAGTAATTTCTTCGTCGCAGTAGGTTAAGTGAATGGAGCACTCCGTTCCACTCACCACACTGGCGGAAAACACCTCCCTGCGATTGACTGTCAAGCGCAACGCCACCTTTGTGCAACGGTTGCTTTACTTTCACGGTTCAATTTGTCCCTCTTCCAACCGACTTTGTCGGAGACAATGCGAATGGTGCACAGGCAAGGCAACAATTGAGCAAAAATAGCCGTTGCAATTGAAAGCACATGTAACCCAACCGTCAGGAAAGGACCATTCTCAAATAAATACAAGGAGAATTAGTAACATGAACAACAGCAAAAAACGCGGCTTTACTATCGTAGAGTTAGTAATAGTTATTGCCGTTATTGCAATTCTTGCAGGCGTGCTTATTCCCACCTTTTCAAGTGTTGTAAACAAGGCAAATCAAGCTAACGATACCGTTCTCATCAAGTCGCTCAATACCTCGCTCAAGTCTGCCGAGGCTCTCAACGGCAAAGCGCCCACCATGCACGACGCCTTGCAAATCGTCAAGGAAGACGGCTACGACGTAAGTAAAATCAAGTCCACTGCCAGCGGCAGCCAAATTATGTGGGATAGCGCCAACAACTGCTTCGTGTACGTAAAAGAGGGTGTAATCAACTACATTCCCGATTCCAAAACGGTTACTGCACAAAACTACCAATTGTGGACTATTGTAGAATCTGGCGACCTCAGCACCGAATACAGCAACTACCTTGCAGATGGTTTTACGGCTACCGGCACTCTTGCAATTACCACCGGCTTGGACGTTGGCAATGTTGAAGGCATTACCGCAATAGAGTACGTGCGCACAAGCGGTTCTGCTCAAGAAGTAATCATTCGCACCAACTCATCTGCAACGACACTCACCATCAACGCAGCAACGGACACCGTTCATCACTACGGCGCAATTGCCAGCGTAAACGTAATTGCCTGCGCACCGAGTTCCTACCACGAAAACGGTCAAGTTAAAGGCAATATTGTAGTGGAACAAGGCAGAGTAGAAGTTGCCGCAAACGCAACAGTAAGCGGCGCAGTTTTGGTAACCGGCAATAGCGTTAAAGTAGACGTAAAGAACGACACGACCAAAGTTAACGTTAAGTCTAGCGTTACTCTACCCGAAGGCTCTGTTTCCGGCGTTGAACCTATTAATGCTACTATCGTAACCGACGAAGCTACGTTGAAAGCAGCAGTTGCCTCCGGCGGCACGATTTATCTTGGTGAAGATATTGTTTACACGAATACGCTTGTCGCTGAAGGTGTTGATATCACATTGAATTTGAATGGTCATAATATTACTTCAACTAAATCGAATGTGGCATTTTTATCAATTAAAGGTCAGAATACAATGACCAATGTTGTCTTGGAAGGCAACGGAAGTGTTACTGGTTCCGCACAACAAGGTTTGTTGAAAATAAAAAACACTAAGTCTCGCTTAACAATTAATGGCGGAGTGTATGAAAACACTTGGACTTCCAACGGTGGCGGATATGTCTTGCATCAAGGATACGAAAAAAACAAGACTGGCGGAAATGTTATTATCAATAACTGTGAAATGAAATCATATGATGCGACACTGTATTTGGGAAGAAAAGGTACACTTGAAGTAAATGGTGGTAAGTTTGAGGCGAAAAATAATTTCGTGATTGGTACTTTAGGGGATGCAAACTATGGATCAAACAAAATTATCATAAACGGCGGCACTTTCAATGGAAATATTGAGTCCACAGGATATATCGCTTGCGGCATCTACATTGCAAATAATGACACGCTTACAGTTAATGGTGGTACGTTCAATATTACCGATGGTGTAGGCATTCTTGTTCGTGCTGGAAGCGCAACAATCGGTAAGGGCGTTGTAGTTAATCTACTGAATTCCGGCAAGGGTATTACTGAAGGAATGATTGGTGACGTAAAAACCAAAATAAGCCCTACGGCGGTTATCGTTGTAGATGCACTGGAAGATGCAACCCCCACCATCACCAACAACTCTGTATATGGCGTTTATGACTCTGATGGCAACGAAATTAAATAGCAAGATTTAATTTGCAATTTTTTTGTGCAAATAGTCGTAACGCAACGAATTCGTTCAATGGCGAATGGTTTCAATTTGACGGACTATTGCAAGTTGGCAAAGTTAATTCTCAATAATGGTCACGTCCGCTCGCCATTTCGGTGGGCGGATTTTTCTACTCTTTTCAAATTAGCCTTATTACGTTTCACCTTGTCGTTTTTTTGTTTTAATGGTGTTGGCGTTTTCGTGTTTTTTGTTTCTATGTTGAACGGCGGGGTGCTGATTTGTTGGGTGCTTGTGCAAGGTGGGAGGAACGTCAGCAAATTTCAATTTGCGGTTGTAAGGAAATTTTACCGCAACGGTGGCGCTGTAAAATACAAATATGGTCAAATTGTATCAATTTGGCTGTTGACAGAAACTATGCCGTGTGTTAAAATGCATTCACAGTGATAAACGCGGCACACGCCGCCAATATTATAAGGGAGGATATCACAATGAAAAAGACAGTAAGAATTTTTGCTCTTGTTGCGGCGTTGACTTTGTGCCTCGTTGCGCTTACCGCTTGTTCGGACAAGTACGGTGCACTTAAGAGCGCATTTGAAAAAGAAGGTTTCAAAGAAAACCAAGTTGTAGAAGGCGTTGCTGAACAAATTAAGCAAGACCTTGAAAAACAAGAACTTGAAGTTAACATTCACGTTCTCACCAAGGGCGTTGGCGCTGTTGCAATTATTGAGTTTACTGCAACCGAAGAATTGGCACAAGCCATCAAGGACAGCAACACTTTGCAAGGCTTTATTAAAGACGTGCAAGAAAGCGAAGATGCAAACGAATTTTACAACAAGCTTGTAGAAGCAGGCTATGCAAAAGGCAACTGCTTGTGCATTCCCCTCACCGTTAAGGCATCCACAATGACGGAAATCGTAAAATCCGTAAAGTAATTAACCACAACAAAGAACCGCAAGGAAACGCCCTTGCGGTTCTTTTTGCTATTTGCAATAGTGCAATTTGTCACCACGCTTCGCCAACAAATTGCATTAAGCTTTGCCAACAAATTTTGCCAACAAATTGCATTTTGTATTTGTATATGGTATAATTAACTATTATATGTGTGTACGTGTACCCTTTTGGCGCATTTTGCTGCCAAAAGCAAACGGTTGGCTTTGCCATTTCCCTTTTGAAGACAAAAGCCTACGCACAAATTTGCAAGGAGGAAAGGCTGTGCGAAAGAAACGTAGCGGAGTGACGCTGTTGGAAATTACCATAGTTATGGCGGTTACTGCAATAGTGGTTACCGGCGTGGTGTCCTTGTGCGTTTCGGTGCAGGGCGTTGCCGCACGAACCAACGAAGTTACCGATGCCATTGCATCTCTTACCGACGTGCGCGACATGGCAACTAAGTGGATTGCCCACTTTGACGGTTTGCCGGGTGCAACAGTTACTGCCCTTGCAGATAGTGCCGAAAGCGGCGAACCATCGGAGGAAAGCAACAAAACGATACTTCGTGCCACGGTGGAAGGGAACAATTACGACTTCTACTTGGACAAATCTGCAAAAAAATTTGTTGCCCAGTACGAAGGCAAAACGCTTTACGCCAATGCCAACACAGTCATCTTTTTGGGCTTCGACTGCCGCACGAGCGACAACTTGATTGTGTGCAGCGTAACTTACACCCTTACCAAAAGCAATGGCAAGCTTAGCGTAGAAGAAACGAGCTTTGTAATTGCCGCAAGAGGAGGCACACAATGAAAAGGCGCGGTGTAACTCTTGTTGAAACGGTAATAGCGATGTTTTTGATAACGGTGCTTACGGCAGGCGCCTTTACGCTGTGTTCTACTGCGGTGGTGCGTGTAGACCGTGTTGAAAAGCAATTTAGGGCACAATCGGCATGCAAGGACGTGATTGAATGCTACAAGGTGACGGAAAGCGTTTCGACAGAACTTGAAAACAAATTGAAGATAGTTAACTCCAACGCAAAATTGGCGGAAAGCGGCTACGTACTGACCTACGCCGACTTTAACGTGGTGGCATCGTTAAGCGAAGACAAACACACTCTGACGGTGGTTGCCACCGATTTTAGCGGTGACGAGCTGTGCAAAACTTCCTATTTTAAGGGAGGTGCGGCATGACGAAACTACGCGGCAAGCGCGGAATGGCAATGATGATGGTCATCGTTGCAATGGTAATTCTCAGCTCATTTGGCGTGCTTATTACCACTTGCGCAGTCAAAATGCATTCGGACGTTGCGCGGTACGTAAAAAACACCGAAAATTGCGACGCCATGGGCGAATACTTTTTGAGCAAGGCAAATAGTCTTACAGATTTTTCCAACGAAACGAGCGTGGTTGCCAATTTGAAATCGGCATTTTCAAGCAATGCGGCCGATAACCCCTTTGCGGAATACGGCGTTAACCCCGCAGCGAATGCCGAGGGGGAATTTCCTGTAAAACGGGCGCAGATAAGTGCAAAATGCGATGGTGGCTCAACCGCAGTTATGTTAAACGTCTATGCGGCGGATTCGGTAAAACTTCAGGTTGTGGCACGCAAAAGCGGCACGGAAAAATTTACAATTTTAGTTTGGAGTTACGACGAGGTCGTAACGGATATTGAAACCGTCACGTTGCCGAGTTGACGGACGGTTTGGAGGAAAAAGGATGGCATTAGTACCCGAAAAAAGAAATACGGTGATAGGCATCGATGCGCAAAGTTCGTCCATAGTGTTTTTTACCATGACGGGGGATAACCGCATTACTGCGCAATTGAAAAAAGTTCCGTTTAAGGGCACCTTGTACGATGAAAGCTTTTACGACACTTTGGCTACGGAAATTGCCGAGTATCTAAAGCAAAACCCCGTGCGCCAGCCCACGTCTTTTGCTGTGGTGGTTACGGATAACGCCGTAATTACGGACACCTTTGCCGTGCCGTCGATAGGCAGGAAGGGCATGGAACAGGCGTTTAAGATGGCTGTGGAAAACATGTACGTAAACGCATCCGACTTGGAAATTAACAAGGTTTTGGCATATTCCAACCGTCAAAGCGCAACCTATTCCGTAACGATGATGCAAAAAAACGTAATTGCGGGCATCACGCGTGCTTTTAACGCAAACAAAATATCCCCGCAGTTTATTACTTTTCCGTACAACGGACAAGCCAACGCGGTTACCAAGTTGCGCCCCAAGTTCAAGAGGTCCTCTTACCTGTTTGCCGACGTCAAGGAGGGCTACACGCGCCTTTGCTTCATCGTAAAGGGACGTGCCGTTGGCGGAACTGTGTTGCCCTTTGGCTACGAAATACTAAGCAACAAACGCGTTGTTGCCGAAGACATGCTTTTCGACCATTCTTTGGGAGAGATTACCGTTCTTAATGCCCATGAAAAGGCAAAGGACAAGGCAATGACCGTCTTCCACGAAGACGCCCAAGGCGATGAGGACGAATTGCAAACGGCCGAGACGGAACAGGAAGAAAACGTATTTGCCGACTTTGAAGATGAAGAGGGTGTGCAGCAAGAGGGCGCCAACACGGTGCTGTTGCAACAGCAGGCAGGCAAGGCGTATCGCAAAACCGCCCGTAAGCTTCCCAAATTTATGATTAAACCTACGCCGACGGACGAGCAGGGCTTCACCTACGAAAATTTTTGCATCATTGCCAAGTGGATTTTGCTGTATTTGCGTGGCAACGAAAGCATCACTTCCCAAGGCGAGCCGGAGTTCGTGTTGGTAAACGTTCCTCACAGGTTTGAATATTTGTTTGAAATGATCAATCGTCACAAGGAAGAAAACGGAATTGAATTCGTTTCTTTCGATCCGGCAATAGAAGACAGCGCCGACGTAACCTCTAACCTTGAGTTTTTTGGCGGTTTCTATAGCAAAAAGGTCAACCCGACCAACTTATTTTAGTTATGTTTGAAGTAATTGTAACTTACGTAATGTGCGGCTTGTTGGGCTTGTGCGTGGGTAGCTTTCTCAACGTGGTTATTTACCGAGTTCCCAACGGAATGAGCTTGGCAAAGCCCTCCTCTCACTGCCCCAACTGCGGATACGTACTCAAATGGTACGACAATATTCCCGTGTTGTCTTACCTTATTCTTGGTGGCAAATGCCGTGGATGCAAACAGCACATATCCTTTAGGTACACTTTGGTAGAGCTGCTCAACACTGCGTTGTGGCTGTTGTGCGCGTGGCAATTCGGCTCAAATATTTTCTACTTGATAGTCGCTTGCCTGTTTTGCTCGGTGCTAATTTGCGTGACCTTTATCGACATCGAACATCAGTACATTTACGACGTGTTTCAGTGGATTTTGCTTGCGCTGGCAGTGTGCGCCCTGTTTGCCGATTGGAACGGCATTGTGTGGTGGCACAGGTTGATAGGCGGAGGAGTCGGTTTTGCCTTTTTCTTCATCTTTTACGGTGTTGCGTACTTAATTTACAAGCAAGAGGCAATGGGCTTTGGCGATGTGTTGCTTGCCGGGGTTTGCGGCTTGTTTTTGGGCTGGAAGAACTTCATCGTTTCGGTGATAGTGGCAAGCTTGGTAGGCAGCGTAACTTTGCTTGTGTTGAGAGCAAAGCGTAAAGACGACAAAAAAACGGAGTATCCCTTTGCTCCCTTTATTGCTTTGGGGGCGGCAGTCGCTTTGTTTTTTGGTGATTATATAGTCAGTGCATATACTTCTTTAATCGGCTTGGGCGCGTAATTTTGCTTGAGCAAACTATTTAATTTTAGCAGAGGATGTTATTATGCCAAAGTACAAATATACGGCGGTAAACGTCAAAAAAGAAAAGTTTACAGGCACTTTCATTGCCGAGAACGAACAAGATTTGTCCGAACAGCTTGCCAAGCAAAGTCTGTACTTGGTTTCTTGTTCCATCTATTCCGACAAAACGCCCTCTTCGTTTTGGACGCTTGGTTCGGGAAAGGTGTCTTACGAAGAACTTGCGGCTTTTTGCCGCCAGTTTGCAACCATGCTTAACGCAGGCATAACCATAATAGACAGCTTGGAAAGCCTAATTCAGCAACCCTTTTCTTCCTTTTTCAAGAAGATAATGGAGCGCGTGTACGAAGACGTCCGTTCGGGCAAGATGCTTGCCGAGGCGGTAGATACGCACAAAAAGGTGTTCCCCAATTTCTTCCGCAGCATGCTGTACATAGGCGAAGAAAGCGGCAAGTTGGAACAGGTGCTTTTGTCGCTGGCGGATTATTACGAGCGCGATTGCAAGCTGAAAAAGCAAGTAAAGTCGGCAATGGCGTATCCCATCATGTTGGGCGTTTTGCTCATAGGCATCATTGCCTTAATGATGTTGTTCGTGGTGCCCACATTCCGCAGCGCCATGGGCAAGATGGATGTTGAGGTTACCGGTTTGACTGCCGTAGTGTACGACATGAGTGACTTTTTCCTTTCCGAATGGCGCACCATCGTGCTGGTGCTTTTCGTCGTCGTTGGCGGATTGTTGCTTTTTGGCTTGACCAAGAAAGGAAAGTACTTTTACTCTATGCTAAAGGTAAAATTGCCTCTCATCGGTCCCGTAACTACGGATATGATAACGGCTCGGTTTGCACGCGGATTTGCCTTGTTAATTTCCAGCGGTATGGATGCCGTTGAGGCGTTGAAGGTAATCAACGTAGTGTTGGACAATCCCTATATTGAAAAGAAGTTTGCCAATGCGGTTGATTGCGTTTGTCAGGGTATGAGCCTTACCGAGGCGTTCAAGCAACAAAAAATGTTTCCCGATATGCTTATCCAAATGATAAGCGTCGGCGAAAAAACCGCCGGCTTGGAACAGGTTTTGAATAGGTCCTTCAACTACTTTGACGACAAAGCCGAGCGCGCGCTAACTAGTGTTGCGGCAAAAATCCAACCCATCATGATTATCATCATGGGCGTGGTTGTAGGTGCCATGTTCTTGGCAGTATACTCTCCCATGTTGGACATAATGAACAACATCGGCAACGTTGGCAGTTACGATGTGCCAAACGTGTAGTATTGCAGTACAACAAGCAGTTTTTTAACAAACAAAGTTCTTTGCACGTAGCAAAAGGAATACATTCCATATGAATTTGAATTACGAATTATTGTTGTTTTTCGTTTATAGAAAAATAATTAAACGTAAAGACGTAGAGCCTATTATGGCGGCATGCAAAAAGCTTCAATTACCCGTTGAAACTTACCTGATTGCCAAAGAGTATTGTACCGAAGTTACCGCGCTCGAGGCAATGGCGGATTTCTACTGCATGCCCTGTTGCGAATTGGACATGCTCGACATCGACGAGGATTTGTTTGCGCAGTTCGGCTACGATTTCATGAAAAAGCACAAGGTCATTCCCGTTTGTCGCAACAAGAAGGGAGTGTTGTTGCTTGCCGTGGCACGTCCGCTCGATTGCAACGCCGTGTCGGCAATCAATTCCCGCTTTACTTGCCCGTTGGATTTCGTCCTTGTGCCGGCAGTTCAAATAGACAGGCACATCGACTCCATCGTTGCGGTAATTTCCACCTCAACCGCTCTTGACGACCTCAATGCTGAAAAGGACAAGGAACTGGCAAAGGCAAACAACGCTGGCGACTTTAACGGCGTTGGCAAGGAAGACGACGTAATTAACACTTCCGCAGTGCGCTTGGTCGATTCTATCATTCGTGAGGCAATTCCCTACCGCGCAAGCGACATTCACATTGAGCCCTTCGAAAAGGTAGTTAAAGTGCGTTACCGCATCGACGGCGATTTGCAACCGCGTGCGGAGTTCCCCATCGAAAGTTACGCTGCAATTTGCGCGCGTATTAAAATAATTTCCGGCATCAACATTGCTGAACGCCGCGTTCCGCAAGACGGCCGTATCAACATGATCATCGGCGACAAGGAATACGACTTCCGCGTGTCGTCGTTGCCCACCGTTTACGGCGAAAAGTTCGTTATTCGTATTTTGGACAAAACTTCCTTCAACTTTACTCGTGCCGACCTTGGCTTTACCGACAGGGAAAACGCCATTGTCGATAAGATTTTGGAGCGTCCTCACGGCATAGTGCTGCTTACCGGCCCCACCGGTTGCGGAAAGAGCACTACGTTGTACTCCTTCTTGAAGGAAATCAACAAGCCCAACGTAAATATAGTTACGGTTGAAGATCCCGTGGAATACACCCTGTTTGGAGTAAACCAAACTCAGGTTAACACCAAGGCAAATATGACCTTTGCTTCCGCCCTTCGCTCCATTTTGCGTCAAGACCCTGATATTATCATGATAGGCGAAATTCGTGACGAAGAAACGGCGCAAATAGCCATTAGAGCGGCAATTACCGGGCACTTGGTATTTTCTACGTTGCACACCAACGACGCTCCCGGCGCAATAGTGCGTTTGGAAGACATGGGCGTAGAAGATTACCTCGTATCCGATGCGTTGGTTGGCGTTATTGCCCAACGTTTGGTCAAGCGTTTGTGCCCTGCATGCAAAAAGAAGGGCAAAACCACCGCCAAGGAAATGGAATTGCTCGGCATAAAAGAGCCTGTGACGATTTATCGTCCGCAAGGCTGTCAGTTCTGCAACGAAACGGGCTACAAAGGCCGTATTGCCGTTCACGAAATAATGCATCTCAACGACGAGATGAGACAAGTAATATCCAAAGAAAAGACTATTGAAGGATTGAGAAACATCGCTTTACAAAACGGCATGCACACCCTGTGGGATTCCTGCAAGGAGTACGTGTTGGCAGGGGTAACCAGCCTGCAAGAATTGGTCTCCCTTTCCGTCGAGTAACGGAAAAATTTTGGCGGCATTTGCCGCAACCCCCTTTTGGTTGTTAGTTTTCAAGCGAGTACGGAGAAAAATCAATGGCGTATCAACATTTTTATTCAAGAGTGCCTTCCAAAGTAAGCATGTTCAACAAAGCCGACGGGTTTGATACCTTTGCTTCGTCGTCAATTTTTTCGCGCAGTTACGTCGACGACGAGCTTGTCCCCGTGCTTAACTATGCCCCCGGCAAGTACGAGGCGTCTTACATTCGCACGGGCAGTTTGCCTCCCGTTTACTGGCGTTACGTGGGCAGTCAAAGGCAGGTTGTCGTTAGTTGTGTCAGCTTTATGCCTCGTGATTACACCGGTGAGCGTAGCAGCTGGCTAATTCACACCCTCGTGCCCAACGACGACGAACGCGCCTCAATCAGCCGCGCAACGGACAGGCAAATTATCAATCCCGAATGTTTTACTACGGACATTTCCGGCTTCAAAATCACTTACGCCAACGCGTCCCCGATAAAGGATTACCCCGAATTGGCTTATTCGCCTTTGCGCGTTACGGACGTAGAGCAGTTAACTACTCAGTATTCCTCCTCGCAATTAAAAAAGTTAATTTACGCTTTGCTTGCCGTTGCTTGTGGCAAGTGCAAGGCGGTTTACATAGGCGCCGGCAAAGATATGCAAACCATTTCGCAAGAGGCGCTTGCGTTGATGAACAGGCTTTTGCAGGTATTTCCGCACAACGTGCGGGACAGAATACCCTTCATCACTTACACGACGGAGTACAACAAGCTAAATACTTTTGCCGTCAAGTTTTTGCCTTCCGATTGCATGACCATGCCGCCAAGCAAAGGCATTCGTTTCGATTTGCCGTCGAAGGAATCGGACGGCATCAAAGAGGCGGATTTTGCCTCTGCGCAAATGCTTGTAGAGTTCTTTTACAGTTTGCTTGCGGACAAGCCTTTGCGCCTGCGTTTCGTCAAGTACGCTTTGAGAGCGGCCGAAACGGACAAAACGCTGCAGGAACCCAACTTTAAAAATCTCAACGCCATCGTTACACTTTTCAAGCAGGTATCCAAGGCGTATACCGAAAAGCAAGTTTTGCCCGACGATGCACGCGTGTTGGAAATGTTTTCCATTTACGAAAAGTATCGCAACATACTTTCGCCAAAGGAAAGATGCACCGTGTACGGAAGTTTGGAAAGGTACATTAGGTTGCACCAAGCCATTCCGTCGGCAGTCTTCACCAAGGTGAGCAAGCTGTACCCCAAGGAAACGCCTCACGTCAAGTCGTGTGTTATGCGCATAATGCTAGAGATGATTCACACAGACATAATGCGCGACAAGCTTTTTGCATTCATCAAGAACAATTTCGATGCCGAAAACGCCCGCGGCAAATCCATTATTTGTCGCCACCTCATTAGGGTTTATTACGGCGGATTTTTGCAACATCAAATTCTTTCTTTGCTGGATGGCTGCTTTGCCGAACAGTCGGAGGGAACGCAGGATTTCGTTTTGGAAAAACTGTTGTTGTCCATTCGCACGCAGGACGTTCGTTTACAGCTATTTGAATTTTTTGAAAATCAATACGGTGTATTTACCGAAGAACAAAAGAAAACACTGTACAAAACGTTGCTGTCGTCGTTAGACGAAGCGGACGAATTGAGCGTTGCCGTGGTGCAATTTGTCGACAAGCACGTTGGCAAAGAGCCCAAGGAAGTATCGCAGTTGGTCGCCGACCAAATAGTGAGTATTTTGGATGCCGAGTGCCGCCGCGAAAACGAATTGATCAAAGTGCTGTCGGCAAGCAATGGTTTTTGTCTAAACGCCGTCTTGCCTTCTGTCCTTTCGTGGACTTCTCGCAAGGTTTTTGCCAAGTACGTCGACATAGTGTCTTCCGCCAACGTTGCAAAGGCAACGGAAATGCTGTGCAACTGTTTCGTTGCTGTGCCTTCTCCGTCGGCAGAGGCAGTTAGTGGTTTGAACAGGGCGGTTGATGCTCTTGCTGGCAAGCAACCTACAGTGGACTTTTTCCGCCTTGCCGATGCCTACTCCAAGGTGAAAAGGTTTGTTTCGGCAAAATCTAACAGCGTGTGGAACAAGCTTGCCGATAGGCTTGCCACCGACGTGTTGCAAGTTGCGCTTTGCTCTCGCGTGCTGGATTGTTTTTGCATCAAACCGCAAGTTGGTTACGTAGAAAAAGCCAGCAAATTTATTGCCGCTAACGAATTTTTACAAAGTGAACCTCTTTCGCAAGCCGTTTGCGCGGCCAAATGTGTTTTGGACGGCGAATTGCCCTCCGCCAACATGAAAGGTCTGTGCAAGTTGCTCGGCTACAAGCGTGAGCGCGAAAGCTTCGTGCAGTGTCTCGAAGAGATTCTTGCCGATAGCAAAAACAAAATTTCGGCAGATAAGGACGTGGAGTATCTCGTTGACGTTTGTGCGCTGGTTTCTTTGCTTGGCAAGGGAAGTTTCAACTGGGAGGACGTTTATCGCCTTTGCTTTGCCGGAACGCAACGCAAATACGAAATTGCCTTCAAAGAGGATGCCAAAAAGCTTGCAAATGCGGCAAAGTATGCTTCGGTAGATGCGCTTGTTCAAGTGCTTCGCTGCTGTGCGCGTATGCGTGCATCCGATGCTCCGCAGCAGGTTCGCAACGTGGTTATCGGCAACGACAATAATTCGCTGTCCACGCTCGTCGCAAAATACACTTCTTCCTACGGCAAAGGCATTCTCAAAGAGGTTGCCGATATTTGCGTGGACGTTGCCGACGACGAAGTTATGGCAATCGTCAAGCCTGCCAAAACGGGAATTTCGGCCTTCTTTGAAAAGCTGTTTAAAAAGTAATAAATAACGAGCGCACAATACGCAAAACAAAGCAATGGTTGCAAGCGGCTCAAAGCATTGCCCGTTTGTTTAATGTTTAGGGACGTGTGCTTCTGCGCTTGTAAACTCAATGTGCGTATTAAAAAGTGTTGTGAATAGTTAACAATTTGCCGTAGAGTCATTACGGTAGAGTACAGAAAATCCCCTCGGAAAGAGTTTTTCCGAGGGGATTTTGGTTGTACAAAATCTCGTTTGAACTTTGTCGTATTTAATTTTGACGGGTGTTAATCGACAACATCGTTTTAGGCCTTGTCAAAGCGCTTGTCCTTGCCGTTAAGCTTGGCAACGAAGGTTTGCTTTTGGTCAATCAGCCTCGAGAATACTCGTTCGTCGTATTTTTCTCGTAATTGCGCAAGGCTCAGGTTGGTAGAAATAAACGTTTGCTTGCCTGCCGTCATACGCTCGTTGAGCAAAATAAAGGTGTATTCGGCAGTTACGTTTTTGTAGGTTTTTTCGGTGCCGAGGTCGTCTATTACAAGCACATCAACGTCCGTCAGGTTGTCTAACACGAGTTTTTTAGTTTGCAAATCGCCAAGATAGCATTCCAAAAACAAGTTGTTAAGTTTGTAAGCGGTAACGAACAATACGCTTTGGTTTTGCTTTGCGCATCTGTTTGCGCAGGAACACAGCAAGTAGGTTTTGCCCGTGCCGGTGGGGCCAAGCAACAAAAAGTTTTTCAAATGCTTTTCGTCGCACAGGCGCTTTGCCATTTTGTAAATTTTCACGTTTTCCGGTTGGTTTTCCGTCGATGCTTCAAAGGAACAGTTTTCAAGCGGAATGTTGCTTTGCGACAGAATTATGCTCCGCATTTCTTCAAGCAAACAGCTGCACGCCTTGCCGTCAACGTAGCCCGTGTCGTTGCATTTTGCGCAGGAATAGTGCGGCTCAAGGTCGCCTGCCGAAACGTGGTACTTTGCAAGTAACTCGTTGTATTTTGTCGTGGCTTGTTCAAGCTCGGCTTTAGCTTGTTGCATTTGTTCGTCTGTGCCAAGGGCAAGTTTCACCATGGCTTGTCGCCTAACCTTTTCGCATTCGGCAAAGTCGGCGTGGGAACGTAACGCTTCAAGCGTTTTTTCGCACTTTTCTTCGGCAAGATAGCGGCGACAGTCAATTTCTCTTTTAGATAGCTCTATCAGTTGAGATTTGTTCATTATTCCTCCGCATCGTCTAACGACGTAAACAGCGCATTAAGCTGATCTTCGGTGTATTCTCTTCGTTCAATGTCCATTCCGCCAACGTATGCGGTTGTTGCCGCTGCCTGCTTGGCTGCACTTTCGTGCGGGGTGTTCTTGGCTTGTTCTACGGAGCAAATTCCCTTTTGCTTGTAGTCGGACAAAACCCTGTTCACGTACGCCATGGGCGATGTGGTTCCCGATGCTTTTTGAGATGCAAAATATATCAGTTCTTCGGGCATTTGCCAATTTTGAGTCCAGGTTTTGTACAGGTTTCTGTCCGAAGGCGTAACCTTTCTTTCCAAACCGCAACAGTTAAGCACTTTCAGTATTTTTTCGTCCGTTCGCGTAACGGTTTGCAAGTATTCGTCCAAGGCGGCAAGCGTGGTTACGCCGTTTTTGTATAGTTTACTTATCACCGACGACATGCCTGCAAGCGTGCGAATGCCGCTGCGGAAGCAATATTTGGCTATGGCAAGGATGGTTTCGTCATCAAATCCCTTGCGAAGCCAATCGGTAAGATATTCGTCCACTACGGCGTCAAGGCTTTGGTAGTACACGCCGATGGCTTTGTTTACGCTGCGTGCCAATTCGTACAAACGGTTTTTTTCGTTTTCGTAAAAGTCAATTTCTTTTACGGACAACGCACCCTTTTTGTAGTATTCGCACAGGCGCGAATCCAGCTTGTTCATTCCGCCCGACTTGGTCTTTTTGGCTACGGCGGTTATTACGTCTTGGGTAAAGCCAAAGTCTTTGGTCCATTTTTCGTAACGTTCGCGGTCTTCGTATTCAAATTTTCTGTTTAACGCCAGCGCCTTGAAGAGAATTTTAAGGTCGTCGTCGTATTTTTGTTGGCTGTTCAGGTTGTCTTGAACGGTTGCCAGAGTGGTGGCGCCTTTCGTTAGTTGATTTCTTGCAACGGTTAGTATGTACCTGTAGTTAATGGACGTCCCTTTCAGTTCGGCACAGTACTTTGCCACGGCAACTAACGCATCCGGTTCAAATGTGGTATTTTCCAAAAAGGTGTAATACTCGTTGTATTCGTTGGGGGTAATCATTCTTCCCTCCAACACCTGTTGAATGTCTTTGCTGAATTTTGCGTACTTGGAGGGTTTGATTTTTTTTAATGCCGATGCGGAGTTTCTCATGGCAAGGTACACCACACAAGGGGGATTGTCCCCGGTGAGATGCACGAGGCCAAGTTCTTCCCAATATAAAAAGGCGTCCAGCACGTCTTGTTCGCTTATGCCCAACTTGTTTGCGATGGTGGCGCAGCCGTTGTCGGCACCGTTGCTGTCGCAAAGTACAAGCCCAAGCAAATAAACCGCACTGCGCACGTCGGGCGCATCGGGCAGATAGTTGATTATAAATTTGTTTTCAACGCTTGTAACGCCGTTTTCAACAAGTTGTTTTTCTTTGTCGCAAAATTTCATTATTTCCCTCGTTTTTTGCGGAAAGTCTTGCTAATTTTGAACCCATAGTTTATAATATAAGTTAATATAAGCGGTTGCTTTGCCGTCGTGTTAAACGATATTCGTTGCGGTTGTCAACCTTCGTAGGCGCAAGTCGATTTTTCGTTAATATCGTCTGCGATAAATTTTAACACAAAAACACGACCTTTTCAACAGATTTATTAGAACTTGGTAAAATATTCAATGAGGAAACTATGCGTATTGTCAAATTAGTTGCGGTAGACGCGCAAACGGACGAAAAACAAACCTTCACTTTCGGCACGTCGAGTAGCGGGAAACCGTTGGTTGCCGCCAAGGGCGGAAGGCTCAATTCCTATTTGGAGTTTTGCTTTACCGACGAGGCGGAAAGCGTAAAAGACGTTGAAGTGGAGTTTTCCGTAGAGGGGCAACTTTACAGTTTGTCTAAAACTCATACGCAAGAGGGCGTCAAAACTTTGCTCAAAGCCTTGCAGGATGGCAAGTGGAACGTGGTTGCGCGCGCCAACGCCACCGAATACGTCGAACGGCTCATTGGCGAAAGCGTTGGCGACATGCTCAAACAAGACTTTGTCAACAACGCCGCAGTGGAAGGTTTTGACGGCAATTTGCTTGCTTTTGAAAAGATAAGGTTGCTTGCCGAAGTGGAACAAACCATTTCGCAATCTTCGCAAGAAGCTCAACGCATGTGGGACAGTGCACGCAGCAAGGTTAAGCAGTACGCATCGTCGCAAAACGACGAACCCGTCGTCACGCCGGAGCAAATAGAAGAAATAGAGGTGGAGTTGGAAGAAATTTCTTCCAAACTTGCAAACGCCACTGCGGAGCTGGCGGACTTAAAGGAACAGTACGCCGCAAGCAGTTTCGTCCAAGACGTTCAGCGTGAGCTTCAATCGGCGCAGGAAAAGTATAATTTGCTTATAGGCAAGCAAAACGAAATAGACAAGTTGCGTTCCGCCTTGCGCTTGCGTGAGGATGTCGACGCTTTACTTCCCAAGGTAAATACTCTCAAAGAGATAATCCGCCAAAAGGACGAATACGAAAAGAAACGTTACGCAGTCACGTCGGAAATAGAGTGGCAGCAAAACGAGTTGGACGGCATAGAAAAATCGCTTGAAGAAAAGAACAAGCTGTTCGTTGCCACGCAAGACAAGCGCTCGCGCATCGAGGGCATCAACGCCGAACTGACGACCATTGCCTCGCTGTACGAAAAGAATCGCAACCTCAACCAACGGTTGACCGACCTGACGGAAAAGGAACAACGTCTTGCGGCGGAAAAGGTAATGTACGCCAATAAGCTGGATGCAATCGAAAAATCCCTTGCCGAACTGAATCAAAGCCTTTCGGAATTCAGCATTCCGTCAAAATCGGTGGGAGAGCTGCTCGAGGCGGTTAGGGTTGACGTAAAAATTGACGAGGTTACGTCGCAGATAGACAAGCTGAACGGCGAAATAGCGGTAAAGGAAAGTCGCATTGCCGAAAAGGAAAGCAACCTCGTCGTTCAAGTAAAAAGATTCCGCTCCGTTGCGGAGTTGGACGTGGCAGTAACGCCCATCAAGGCAAAGGATACCATTTTGCAAGTGCTTGACTCCAAGTACGCCAAGTTGGAAACGGTCAACGCATCGTTGGAAGAAAAACTCATCAACCTTAGGCGCGCGGCGGAAGAGTACAAGTACAAAATTTTGCAAGTAGAGCAATCGCGTGCGGTTCTGGAGGGGCGCCGCGACAAAGCGCTTTTGGTCAAGCAAGAGGAATTCAAGCGTGAAGTGTTCTTGAATAGCCAAAAGACCTATTCCGACGATGCTTCGGGGGTTTTTGCCGTAACGGTAAACTTTAACGATAGCGAAATAGATTCGTTGAATCGTCAAATTGCCGATCGTGTTGCCAAAAAGGAAGATTATTTGCGCCGTGCAAGCGCGTTAGAAGGTTCCATAAAGGAAATTGCCCGCCACATAGACGTCAACTCTGCCGACATGGCAACGTTGAACAAAGAAAAGGCCAATATTGTCAACAGGTACAACGAGATTATTTCTCAAAATACCGGTGAAGCGGCGTTTAACTACGTAAAGGCGTTGAGCAGCAACAACGGCACGCAATACCTGTTGGACGTGCAACAAGAGGCGGTTCGTTCCGAGGCGGAATTGACGGAGGAAAAACGCACTCTCGAAACGCTCAAGAACAAACTATCCTCTCTCAAATCGCGGTTGAAGTACCTCACCGATACGCAAATGCAATTAGATTCGCCCCAGGCATCCATCGATGCACTCGTTTCTTCAAACGACAAACTGCGCGACGAACTTGCAAGCGTGGGCGAAGGGCTTGCATCCGGCTACGAACAGTACAAAGCGGTAGCACGCCAAATGGAAGGCGTCGACTCCAAGTTGGAAGACGTTCGTAGTGCAATTATTGAAATAACCAAAACGGTAGGCGTAAACGAAGACCTTGTTGAACAGTGCAACAAGCGCGCAAGAGAGCTCGCCGGTTGTGACGACGTCGAGCAAGCCGTAGCTAACTTCAAGTACGAACTGGGCGACGTAGAAAGCGAACGGCAAATGCTTGTCGAATCCAAACAAAACGTCGAAAAGGAACTGTTCAAGAAGCGTCTTGAACTGGAAAAAACGCAGTGGCTGTACGACTCGAAGTGTAACGAGTATTCCGACGTTTACGGCGAATTGAAAATGGAATTCGGCTTGCGCGGACTTGACGTGGAACAAGCCACGGCAATGAACTTTGACGAATCGGTAGACGAAGGCAAAAAAGTCGTTGCCGATTACGACGCAGCCAAAAAGAGTTTGGCGGAAAAAATCGACAACCTGTATTCCGTCATCAAGAACAAGTCCGTTTCGCCCATCGCATCGGAGCAGCTTTCTGCCAAACAACGAGAAGTCGATTTTCTTGTAGAAAGGCAAAAGAGGCTGGAAGAGCAACGGCGCAACTATATGCAAAACTACGTCGTTGCAAGTGCTGCCCGCATGAAGGTTACCGTTGCGGCGGCAGAGGCAAAAACGTTGGAAAGCCTGCGCACAACCATTGGGCACAACCAAGTAATGGGCTTGCTCATTCGCGACAAAGTTAATTCCGTCGTCACTCTTGCTTCACAGTACTTCAAGACGTTTGCAGGCAAAAACGCAAGTTTCGTGCTGGATGGTTACACCGTTGCGGTAGAGGCGGATGGCGTTAAAACTGCCTACGTTGATTTGCCTTTCGACGTCAAAACCGCCGCATACGTCAGCTTGCTGTTGGCTTGCCCGTCTACGGATACCACCGATGGCAGATGGCTCGTTTTCGAAGAACGCATCGCAATGGACACTCAAGCATTGGCACAAATGTTGCTTAACATCAGCGATGTTAGCTACGTGGTGGATTACAGCCGCGAATAGTCTTGCCCGTTGCAAATTTTTGCTCAAAGGCAAATGCGGCAGGGCGGTTCGCTTTGGCACGGAAGTATTTTAAGTACTCACATCAACGCATGCTTTACCGATGGCATATTTAACGGAAAAGTTTCGCATTATTTGTTTATAATAGGAGGATTTTACGTATGTTGTATCAACAGCTCAAAGACGCCAACGTACAGGCGCTTAAAAATCACGATATTGTCAAGAGGTCGGTTTTGTCGGTACTTCTCAACAAAATTAAGCTTGTCGAAATAGACAAGCGCACGCAAAACGCCGAGTTGACGGATGCCGACGTGGTTGCAGTTTTGCAAAAAACCGTCAAAGAGCTTGCCGAAGAAAAGGAAGCGTTTCACAAGGCAGGCAGGGAAGAAAACGTGCAAACGCTTGCCGCTCAAATGGAGTTTTTGTCCTCTTTCTTGCCCAAAATGATGTCGGCAGAAGAAATCAAGCAGGTAATTTTGTCGTTGGAAGACAAATCCATCTCCAACGTAATGAAGCATTTCAAGGCAAACTATGCCGGCAAGTGCGACATGAGAGAAGTGCAAGCAGTGCTTAAAACCTTGTAATTATGATTAAATTCGTCACCGCTTTCAACAGCGAAAAAGCAAAACTCATCAACAAGCGCACCTTTGCAAAATCTTTGTGGGCGTTCATCGTTTTGTCCCTTGTCATGGTTTTGTACGGGGTAGTGATGCTTTCCGACGACGTACTGATAGGCGTTACGCTTATCGTCGTGGGCGTATTGTTTTATCCTTTGGTTAGGTTAATAACCTTCTTTTTGCAACGCAAGCAAAACCAATCCATGTCCATCATGAGCGAGCAAACGGAAGAAACCTACCAATTTGACGATGAATACATCGTCATCACTCAACATCAAGGAAGAGATTTTCAGGCAGTCACGCGCGCCACTTACAATTACCTGTATTCGGCAGAAGAAACGGCAGATTGTTACTACTTGTACATTTCTAAAATGCAATGCCACGTTCTTCCCAAAAGAGATTTGGTCGAAGGTAGTTTGCAGGAAATGAACGATTTGCTCGCGCGCAAATTAGGCGACAAATTTAAGTGTAAAAAGTAAACTTGCGCTTGTTTGTGGCAAAAAAGCCGATGTGCTCGGCAAAGAGGTATTATGAGAATATTTATCGCGTTGGAACTTCCTTCCAAGGCAAAAGATTATCTTGATCGTTCGTCGTCGCAGTTTGCCTATTTTTCGGAGGGTGGCAATTACGTGCCGCGGCAAAATTACCACGTTACGTTGCACTTTCTCGGAGAGGTTGCCGATAGCGACGTAATTTTTGTGCAAAGCGCCATGGATAGGGTTGCACATCTGCCGCAGTTCGAACTTGCAATAACCCAATTTGCCATGATGAAAACGGGCGACTTGGTTTACGCCAAAATTAAAAAGTCCCCTTCCCTTTTGGCTTTGCACGAAGAGCTTGGCAAATGCCTTGAAGAAAACCGCTTCGACGTGGAACACAGGGCGTACCGTCCGCACATCACGCTTATTCGCAAGGCGGCGTTCAACCTGCCCTTTTCGGAAGTCACCAAGAGTGTTAGCGTGTACAACATGCCCTTCACCTGTTCGGACGTGGTTTTGTACCAAAGTCAACTCACCCCCAAGGGCGCAGTGTATAGCGAATTGTACCGCGTGTCGCTTTCTTCGCAGCAATAAAGCTACGGCGCAAAGGAGTGTTTTGCACCGTAAAACGTGTCTTGCCCGCCCTAAAAGCATTTTTTTGCGTAGTGAGGACATCTTGTGTGTGCCGCAAAGGTGTACGCGATAGCCATCAGTAATAGCCAAAAATAATAATCAAAGCGGAGTTCGGTTTTTGCCGAGCTCCGCTTTTGCGTGCATTTGCAGGTTAATATCGTTTTTTCGTTCTTCGTGCAAATGCGGCTCACTGCCATTTTGCACGCAGGATACTTGTAAATAAATAATTATTATATCAATAATATATCCTAATAAATAGGCGCATTGGCTTCGCCGCTTAACAAAAGTGTTGGCTGCACGTCGCATTCGTGTGGTAGGCTGGCGGCAACGCTTGTGTGGTGCGAGGGGCACAACAATTTGCCCGTTACCGTGTGGTATTGTGCCGTCGTGGCAAAGGACAAGGCGCGTCAATCGGTAATTTCGCCAATTATTTCTTTGCCGTCGGCAAATGCGGCAAATACGTTTTGCAATCCTTTGCCGCCCACCTGTTCAAAGTGCAGCGCCATCGTTTGCGGAGATGCAATGGTGTAGCAGGCGGCGGCGTAGTAATTTTTCAACGCGCGGAAAAACTTTTCCTTGCCCATCGTTTCGTAAAGGGTATTAAACATCAAGCTGCCCTTCACGTAGGTCAAAATCACGTATTCGCTGTCGTTTTTGTAATCGGCAAGGCACTTGTAGGAGGTGTCGGCACGATCGTAGTAGCGGTTTAGTACGTCAACGTAGGTGGTGTAAGTTTTGGTTTTGGCACGGATGCCGTCGGCAAGGGGTTTTTCGCCCCGTTCGTCCAAGTATTGCATGGTCAAAAATTCCGCCAAACCTTCGTCCATCCAGGCATCGTTAAATTGGTCGTTGCCAACAATTCCGTAAAACCACTGGTGCGCTGTTTCGTGAATTACTGCCTCCCTGTACGAAGAGCTGCCGCTCGTCACCATCGATAGGCACGGGTATTCCATTCCGCCGTAACAGAATTCCGTTTCGCACACGGAGTACTGGGCGTAAGGGTATTCGCTTATCTTGGACGAAAAGTACTTCAAGGTGTCGCAGGCAAGTTTCAAAGTGTTTTCCGCATCCTTGTCGGCGTAGTAATAGTAGTTAACTTGCACTCCGTCGGCATCGGTGGTCAGTTTCTTAAAGTTTTTCGATGCCACCAGCGCAAAATCTCTCACGGCACTTGCCGAAAACTTTAGCGTGTCGACAGTGTTGTCCGACGTAGCCTCCACCAAAACGCCGCTCGATGCCGCCACGTAGCCCTTTGGCACAATCATGGTAACGTCGTAGTTGGCAACTTCGCTCACAAAGGGATCTCCCACGTTGCAGTAGGGCGTGCACACGTAGTTGCCGCCGTCCACGTCGCACAAAACGGGGTAAAAGTTGCCCAGGTTAATGGTTGCATCGGTGTAGCCAAGTCGGTGCTTTACGTTGGCAATAACAATTTCGCAGTCCATTTGCACCGTTACGCTTTCTCCGCCAAACAATTCTTTGCCCAGCGGCACGGAAAGTATGTCGTTGTCGGTGCCTTCAATTACAAAGGCAACGGGGGTTCCGTCCACCTTTACTTGGTCAAAGGTTATCTTGCCAAAGCTGTCGCCGTTGGGGTAAGCGGCGCTTTTGTACACGTTGGGTACAACGCTCGTTTGTGCATCCTCTCGGTATTGATTTGCGTATATGTGAAATTTCACTTCCGTCACGGCGTTTTGCGCGCGGTTGGTTAGGCGGACCGTTTCGGCAAGGCTCAGCGTGTGGCTTGACTCGTCCCAGCTTGCCACAAGGTTGTAGTCGTCGGCGTTTGCGGCGGCGGCACGTTGCGGGTCGGTTGCACAGCCGAGCAAGGTCGATGCGCACAGGGCAAGTAGGGCAATTAGCAAAAGGGCAGTTAATCTTTTCATTGCAATCTCCAATGGCGATGTATTCTGTGCCATTGTATGATTTGCACCTTGCATTTATTCGTGTCCACGGCAAAAATGGGGCAGTAAGATACAGCAACCAATGGTATTTGTCAATAGCAAAATGCAAAAAAAAATAAAAAATCCCCTCGTTCGCGTAAAAAACTTGAATTATGCTGAAAAAATAGTTGACGATTCGCCCGCGGTTTGCTAAAATGACACCATTAACAACAGAGAATAGTTATCTCGCCAAGCAATTGGCTCCGAAGGTTCTCGTGGGTTGTATCGATTAGCTAGTAACTTAATAGGTTAGTTTTTTGGTAAGCTCGGAATGGCTAAAGGCGAGAGGTATACTATTTTTCGGTTGAATAGTATATGTTCGTTGTGCGGTTTCGGGTTTTTTGTTGTTCAAATCACAAAACTAACTATACAAAATGATTGACGTTGTGCGGTTTGCAAGGCAGGCTGTGCAATTCAATATAAATTTGACGATTCTATTTATGGAGGAAAAACAATGAAAAAGACAAAATTGATGCTTGTCATTATTTTGGCTTTGATAATGGTTGCTTCGCTCACGCTCGTGGCATGCGATCCGTCAACGGATCCTTGTCAAGACGGCAAGCACGTAGATATCAACGGAGACGGAATCTGCGATATCTGTCAAGCCAAAGTAGAAGCTAAATGCACTCACGCCGACGCAAACCATGACGGCGTTTGCGACAAGTGCAGCGAACCCGGTCTCACCGTTGAACACACTTGGGCAAACGGCGTATGCTTCGGCTGCGGCAAAACCTGCGTTCACGAATGGGAAAGCGGCGTTTGCAAAGTTTGCGCTCTTGTTTGTGCACACACCTTTGGCGCTACTGACGGCGTTTGCACGATTTGCGGCACGAAGGACCCCAACTACGATCCCGAATGTTATCCTCACGTCATCGTAAACGGCGTTTGCACCAACTGCGGTAAAGGTTGCAACCACGTGTGGGTTAACGGAGTTTGCTCCGTGTGCAGCTTCCAATGCGATCACGAATGGGCAAACGGTGTTTGCACCACTTGTAGCGCAGCTTGTGCTCACGACTGGACGGACAGACAGGGCGAATGCAGCATCTGCCACAGCACCTGCACGGCTCACCAATTCAAGTTTGGCCTTTGCCTTACTTGCGGTGTAAAGGATGCCAACCCGTCCGAAACGTGGACCTACAACCAGGCAACCTCTCAATTGCCCACCGGTTGGAACGAACTCAACTACCAAGCTAATACTGCAACGTTGGTACTCGACTACACAACGGGCGGATTCTTCACCTTCGACTACAACGCAACCAAAGACGGTTACGTAATGGTTCCCGCCATGGCTAAAGACTTCCCCACCAACGTTACTGCGGAATACGCAAGCAAGTGGGGCATCAAACCCGAAGACGACGGCTCCTACTCTCCTTACATTTGGAAGCTCGAACTCCGTCACGACCTTCGTTTCGACAACGGCGACCGCATCACCACGGCAGACTTTATCGAAACTGCAAAGCGTTTGCTCGCTCCCGAAGCTGCCAACTACCGTGCTAACAGCTTGTACAGCGGTTCTATGGTTATCGTAGGTGCCGAAAACTACGCAAAGCAAGGCTCCGTTGGTTACGAGCCCATCGAATGGGATGACGACGGAAAATACAACGGCAAATTGTGGGCAGAACTCTCCGAAGAAGAACAAAAGAACATATTCTTCTCTCTCGAAGGTTCCACTGTTGCTCAATGGGCTAAAAAGAATTATTCTTCGTACGCAGTATCTTACGTTTTGTACGCACTGTTTGGGGCGGAAAGTGAAGCTGCAGTCAAGGCTCTTGATGAAAAATCCGCTTACGAAATTTTGAACGACCCCGCCATGAAAGCAACTTACGAAACGTTGCTTGGCGCATGGCAAACCGATCCGGGCGAAGAATTCGACTTCTTCTCTGAAAAGATCACCTGGTCCGAATTCTCTTGGGAAAACGTAGGTTTGGTTGCTTTGGATGAATATAACTTGTTGTTCGTTCTCAAAAAGCCCCTTGAAGGTTTCTACCTTCACTATGCAATGGGTCTTCCCCTCGTTCACGTAGAAACTTACGACGCTTGCGCCAAGATCGAAGGTGGCGTGTACACCAACACTTACGGCACCAGCGTAGATACCTTCGTAGGTTACGGTCCTTACCGTCTTACCTACTTCGTTGCCGACAACTCCATTCAATTCACCAAGAATGAATTCTGGTACGGCTACAACGACGAAGTAAACAAGTCTTTGTATCAAACTACCGGCGTTTCCATCAAGAAGATTACCGGCGACACTCGTTTGCAAGCCTTCTTGAAGGGTGAAACAGACAGCTACGGTCTTGAAGCAAAGGATATGGAAGATTACCAACAAAGTAAGTATAACTACTTTACCGAAGGTGACTCCACTTGGTTCGTTGCTCTCAACCCCAGCACTGACGGCCTCAGGTCGGCAGAAGAACTTGCCAATGCAAACAAACCGGAAAAAACCGTCGTCAAGCGCATCCTTGCCATTAAGGAATTCCGTCAAGCATTGTCCTTTGCAATTGACCGTGCAAACTACGCTTTGACGCTCGACCCGATGAGCAGCACTGCTTTGGCACTTTACGGCAACATGATCATTGCCGACCCCGAACTCGGTACCGCTTACCGCACTACGGAACAAGCCAAGGACACCATCCTTAACTTCTGGGGATTGTCCAACTGGGATACTCTCGTTGACGAAGACGGCGAACGTCTGTACGCCACCAAGGAAGAAGCTATTGCATCCATCAAGGGTTACGACCCCGCCGGTGCAAAAACCTTGTTCGACAAAGCTTACGACGAAGCAGTAAAACGCGAATTCATCACCGCAGAAATGATCGCATCCGGCAAATGGGTTGTTCAAATTATTATCGGCAAACCTGCTGAACACGATTACTACAACAACGGTTACAACTACCTCAACCAAGTTTGGGCCGAAGCAATCAAGGGCACCAAGTTGGAAGGCCACGTAGAGTTCAAGCAGTCTCAAGTTCTTGGCGACAGCTTTGCGGAATTCTTGCAAAGAAACGAAGTTGACGTGTTGTTCGGCGTTGGTTGGACGGGATCGACTCTTGACCCGTACGGCCTCATCGAAGCTTACGTAAGCCCCAACTACCAATACGACCCCGCTTGGGATACCACCGGCACCACTGCCGACATCACCCACGAAGGCAAGGTTCTCCGTGCATCGGTATATGATTGGTACTTGGCTCTTGCAGGCGAAAAGATTACTACGGTTGTAGTAGGCGCCGACGGCAAGGAAACGGAAGAAACGGTGGAAATTACTGCAGGTCCCTCTGCAGAAATGGAACTCCGCGTCAGCATCCTTGCAACCATCGAAAACGCAGTTCTTCAACAGTACGACATGATTCCCGTTGGTAACGAAGCATCGGCATCCTTGAAGGGTATGAGAATCAAGTTCTACACCGAAGAATACGTGTTCGGCGTTGGTCGTGGCGGCATCAAGTACATGACTTACGACGAAACAATCGGTAGCGACCAAGCTTGGGCTGAATACGTAAAAGCTCAAGGCGGCACGCTTAATTACAAGGTAAGTAACTAATTTGCATTCACTTTGTGCGGCAGGTTGTGTGCCTGCCGTGCAAGTAGCAAAGTAAACTTGCCAACAACTTAACAGTTAATGCTAATGTGAGCATAGGGACGAATTTTGTCCCTATGCCTACATTACGCTTAACGACTTTTCAATTTTTAATAGTATTTTGTCAAGTTCGGACGCGTTTCCGAATTTGGCTAAGTACTACAACAAGGAGAATACAGCCATGTATTTACTAAAATACATTCTAAAGCGCGTTTTGCTGATGCTGTTCGTGTTCATCGTTATTTCAACGATGTGCTTCGTGCTGATCAAAATGCTGCCCAACAGGCCCGCCAAGGAATTTGGCGCAGACCAAGCAATTATTGAGGCAAAGCGCGAAATGATGGGTTACGACCGAACCTACATGGAACAATACTTCTTTTACATTTTCGGTAGAGTCGGTTACACCTACGATGTGCTGGACGAGCACGGCAACAAAATTCAAGAGACGGATACTTCCGGCAATTTGAAGTGGTTGCAACAAGACAAGCTGGACGAAAACGGCGACGTGATGTATTGGCAAAATGAAAAGGGCGAATACCTTGATGCCAGCGGAAACGTGACCACTCGCCCCGGACACTACGTTGCTCTTCAAGAAGACGTGTTGGACGAAAACGGCAACAAAATACCCGTTTACAAGCAAAAAACCGTCTACAACAAAGCCGACCTGCCCGAAAGCATTGCTGCTAACAGCAAGCTTTACACTCGCAAAAGCTACGGCGGCATCATTCGCGGCAGCTTTGGTCCCAGCGAAAAGTTCCAAGTAGGCGTTGACGTAGGTAAAATATTTGCCGACCGTCTTCCTTACACGATGGCAGTAAACCTGTACTCCATTTTGTTGTCCATTCCTTTGGGTTTGGGACTTGGCATTATTGCCGCTCTCAAAAAGAACAAATGGCAGGACCACGTAATTAGCATTGGCGTAATGATTTTCGTTTCCGTGCCCAGCTTTATTTACGGATTCATCGTTAAGTACCTGTTCTACTACAAACTTGGTTGGACGACCTCCATTATGGACACTACTCAAGGCCCGTGGAGCTGGACGGCACTCAAAACCATGTACGCGGCAGTGCTGTGCTTGTCCTTTGGTAGTATTGCAGGCTTTGCCCGTTACACTCGTGCGGAGCTGACGGAAGTGCTTACAAGCGAATTTATGTTGCTTGCACGTACCAAGGGCTTAACCCGTGGACAAGCTACCTTGCGACACGCCTTGCGTAATGCAATGGTGCCCATCTTCCCCATGATTTTGGGCGAGTTCGTCAGCATTTTGAGCGGCTCACTTATCATTGAGGACATGTACTCCATTCCGGGTGTTGGAGCGCTGTACGTTACGGCAGTTCAATCCAACCCGCCGGATACGAACTTATTTATGCTCATCGGCATGTTCTACACGCTTATCGGCCTTGCCGCTAACATCGTGGTAGACATCAGCTACGGTATCATCGACCCGCGTATCAGAATGGGGGCAAGATAATTATGAATAACAATCAATTTGAATTATACAACGATATACCGCAAGATAAATTTGCCTTTGCCAAGTCGGCAGGTGACAGGCACGATCAAAAGCTTGACACCAAGCCGGTAGGTTACTTCCGTGATGCGTTTTCGCGCTTTGCCAAGAACAAGGCGTCCGTAGTTGCGGCAATAGTAATTTTGATTTTGATACTGTACGCCATCGTTGGTCCTTTCTTTATCGAGGACAGCTACGTAGACGCTTACGCAACGGACAAATACATTGCAATGTACCAAAACTTGCTTCCTCGCTTGAACATTTTTGAGGGTACAGGCTTTTGGGATGGTTCGGAAGTGAAAGAAGTATCCTCCGCAACTTACTGGAAGTACAAAGGAATAGCGCAAGAAACGGGGCTAAACCCCATCCAAAAGGTTATTTCTATGGAAGTGGTCGGCGACGAAATAGTCGGACAGTCCATCATGTACAAGCTGCGTGTGGATACCTACTACACCCTTAAAACGTTCGAAGTTACATTTGCCAGCCTTGAGGAATTTCGCGAATTGCAACGTTGGCAGGACGAAAACGGCATTCAAGTAATTTTGCCCACCGTTGACCGCACCAAGAGCAAAATCACATCCGACATGAGCGTTTGGTACGAGTGCGACAGGCAAGGTGTGCCCGCGTTTGACGAAAACGGAGAGCTTATCCCTGCGTACGTTCAAACGGGAACGGACAAGTACGACAGCACCATGCGTATTGCCGGTGACCCCGGTATTAAAGCGTTGGAGCGTGTTGCAGGCATCACCGACGAAGAAGAACGCCAAGCAGCGTTAAATGCCGACGAAGACTGGCTCCATCGTTACCGTTACGCCTACCGTGGCTCGTCCGGTGCAGGCGACGGCGCACTCAACTATGTAGTTCGTGTAAACGCTTACAATTATTTTAGGTATCAATACGGCTTTAAACCCGGCTTTGCATTTGGAACCAACAGCAAGGGCTACGACATCTTTACCCGTCTTGCAAGCGGTGCGCGTTTCAGCTTTATTTTGGCTATTTGCGTATCCGTCATCAACCTTACCATTGGCGCAATTTACGGTGCAATCGAGGGTTACTACGGCGGCGCTGCGGATATGATTATGGAACGTGTTTCGGACATTTTGAGCGGCGTTCCGAGTACGGTAGTGACCATATTATTCCAGCTACACCTAGCGGACAAGGTAGGTGTGGTGGGGGCACTGGTGTACTCCTTTGTGCTAACCGGCTGGATAGGCATGGCATCTAGCGTGCGTATGCAGTTCTACCGATACAAAAATCAGGAATACGTTTTGGCGGCGCGCACTTTGGGCGCAAACGACTGGCGTATCATTTGGAAACACATCTTCCCCAACTCGTTGGGCACGCTAATTACCGGCAGTGTGTTCGTCATTCCGGGCGTAATGCTCAGCGAAACGTCACTGTCCTACTTGGGCATTCTCAATTTGGACAGCCCCACGCGCGCATCCATCGGTGCAATGCTTTCGGCAGGCAAGGACAACATGTCTACCTATCCTCACGTTGTGTTCTTCCCCGCACTGTTCATTGGCTTGTTGATGATTTGCTTCAACCTGTTCGGCAACGGACTTCGCGATGCCTTTAACCCCGCTTTGCGCGGCACGGAGGAGTGATATGGAAAAGAAACTTGAAGTAAAAAACTTAATCATTTCCTTCCGCACACAGGGCGGCAAGGTGCAGGCTGTTCGCAACATCAATTTTGACCTGTACAAGGGCGAAACCTTGGCAATAGTGGGCGAATCGGGTAGCGGCAAATCCGTTACCAACCGTGCCGTTATCGGCATTTTGGCAGGCAACGCCATCGTAGAAGGTGGCGAAATCATCTACGACGGACAAGATTTGCTCAAAATTTCCGAAGACGAATTTCACAAAATTCGCGGCGACAAAATCGCCATGATCTTCCAAGACCCTATGTCCAGCCTCAACCCCATCATGAAGGTGGGCAAGCAGCTTACCGAAGCAATGCTTTTGAAGAGCAGCTCGGGCAGAAAAAACGCTCGCCGCAACTTTAACGGCAAGCTCAAGTTGCTCAACGCCACCATGAACGAAGTGGCAGGCGGCAACGAAGAACAAATTCAGTACAACGTGGAAAGCTGCAAAACTTTTGATAGTTTTTGCATTAACAGCACCAAGTTGGAGAGCGCCTACAACGAAATTCGCCGTAGAACGGTAGAATTGGAGTTGGACGTTCAAGACGTACTGTTTTTGATTTCCAAAAATCAAAAAATCGAAGTTGGCAAAACGCTCAAACACGTTCTTGCCGCGCTGCCCACAACCCTTCACCCCGACATCGTGGTTATGGACGAACGCTTGACGGCGGACATGGCAGTCCTCAAGGAAGAACTTGCCGTCAAGGAAGCCGAAACGCTGTCCGAAAAGGCTCAAAAAGCGCTTGAAGACATCGACGAAATTCTCAACGCCGCAATCAGCCGTCCAGGCCCCAACTACTTCACATTGGGATACTACATGATGAAGAATCCCGAGGCGCAGTTGGACGACATGCCCCTTGACGAGTTGACTACCATGACGCGTGAATTCCTCGATGAAGACTTCATGCTCAAGTTTATTGAGGAAGGCGCCAAGGCAATGGCACTTTCTCACGAAAAGAGTATCGCAGCCAAAGTTGCGTTGTTGCCCGAACTTGACAAGCTGGAAGAATTGTTCTCCGCCGAAGAGCTGAACAAAAAACAATGCCTTGCGGCAATCAAAGCCGTTTCGGCCAAAGTGAAGGGAGCAATCAACAATTTGCTCGTCCACAAAAACAGTACGGAATTCGTGTTTGAATCCAGCTTGACGGACGCAGTGGATAAGTACTTCTTCGGCATTGTAAATAACCCCAAAGAGATTGCTCGTTTCGAAAAACAAAGCGAAAAGTACCAAAAGGCGCTGGATAAGGGCAAAACCCCCGATTACAAAATTATTCCTGCCGCTTTGGTCGACTTGGAACTTGCCAAGGAAAATATTCGCAAGGTAATTCGCGGCTTGGCAGATAACTATGCTAACCAAATTGCCAACGCCGATCAATTCGATGCAAAGGCGCAAATGGTGGATCTCATCGACTATCTCAAGGAACAAGCTTCCGCCGTGGTGCAAAAGATCACGCCCAAAATGGCCAAAGCCAAGGCGCTCAACTTGCTCAAAGAGGTTGGTATTCCCGAGCCTGCAATTCGTTACAATCAATATCCCTTTGAGTTTTCCGGCGGTATGCGCCAACGTATAGTTATTGCAATTGCGCTTGCTGCCAACCCGGATATCCTCATTTGCGACGAACCGACGACTGCGTTGGACGTTACCATTCAATCTCAAATTCTTGAATTGATCAACCGCATCAAGGCGGAACGTAACTTGTCCGTAATATTCATCACGCACGACTTGGGTGTCGTTGCAAACATGGCGGACAGAATTGCCGTTATGTACGCAGGTAAAATTGTCGAGTACGGCACGGCGGACGATGTATTCTACGATCCTCGCCATCCTTACACTTGGGCTTTGCTCAGTTCCATGCCCGACCTTGACACCAAGGAAAAGCTGGAAGCAATTCCCGGAACTCCGCCCAACATGATTTATCCGCCGCAAGGCGACGCATTTGCCGCTCGTAACAAGTACGCGCTGGAAATCGACTTTGAACAGCAACCGCCAATGTTCCAGGTGTCCGATACTCACTACGCTGCAACTTGGTTGTTGCACCCCAACGCTCCTCACGTAGACCCGCCGCGTATCGTAACGGATCGCATCGAGCGTATGTCCAAAAAGGAACAGGAGGTAAAGTAAAATGGCAGATAACAAACAAGTTTTGCTGTCGGTGCAGCACCTCGAACAGTTTTTCAAAATGGGCAGGCAACAGCTCAAAGCCGTCAACGACGTAAGCTTTGACATTTACAAGGGCGAAGTTTTTGGTTTGGTTGGCGAATCGGGCTGCGGCAAAACGACCACCGGACGTTCTATTATTCGTTTATACGACATAACGGGCGGCTCGGTGTACTTTGACGGACAGCGTATTTGCGCGGGCATCCGCACCTACAAACAAGCCGTTGCCGATGCGAAAGCAAAGGCACAGGCGCAATTGGAGGTGCTGAACGCGCAACCGCAGTCGGCCGAACGTGACGCCGAGATGGCTGCCATTCGCGCGGAGTTGGAAGCGGAAATCAAAAAGCAAACGGAAGAAATCCGCAAGGCGAAGGACGATCACAAGAATTGCAACAAAAAGTACGCCAGGGCGCAAATGCAAGCCGTCAAGGACGAGTATTTGCCTCGGTTGGATGCAATGCCTGAAAGCGAAGAAAAGGAAAAGCTCCAGGCGGAATACAAGTCGGCGTTGAAACTTGCGTCGAAAGATAGGATCATGAACAAAATCCAAATGATTTTCCAGGATCCCATTGCATCGCTCAATCCCCGTATGACCGTTCGTGAAATTATTGCCGAAGGTCTTATCGTTAGAGGAATCAAAGACAAGCAGTACATTGACGAGCAAGTATTTAAGGTTTTGGATTTGGTCGGTTTGGTTCCGGAACACGCAAACCGTTATCCGCACGAGTTTTCGGGCGGTCAGCGTCAGCGTATCGGCATTGCACGCGCAATCGTGCTCAACCCAGAGTTGATCATTGCCGACGAGCCCATTTCGGCATTGGACGTTTCCATTCAAGCGCAAGTAATTAACCTGCTCAACGATTTGCGTCACGACTTGGGACTCACCATCATGTTCATCGCGCACGACTTGTCCGTCGTCAAGTACTTCTCGGACAGAATTGCCGTAATGTACTTTGGTAAGATAGTGGAGTTGACCACCAGTGACGAACTGTTCAGTCATCCGTTGCAT
>CAYYTD010000003.1:0-32284 GCA_964474475.1 uncultured Oscillospiraceae bacterium
GGGCTCATGATGATTGCGCCGTCGATGGGGGCACAACCTTTGCGAAGGGTGTCGAGCTAACGTTCTTTGTCGGAATTGTAGTAAACGAGAAGGGAATACCCGTGCAAGGAAGCCTCCTTGATGCAGGCAACGATCAGGTTTTTGTACATTTTCTGCTCTATGTCGTCGCTGTTTTCCAACAAAAGCGCAATAATATTAGACTTTTTGCCGGAAAGTGCCGATGCGTAAAAATTGGGATGATAGTCCAACTCTTCACAAGCATCCAGTACCTTTTTTTGCAGCTCGGGGCTTACGTATTTTTTGCCCGTGAGCACGTTTGAAACGGTTGATTTTACAACCCCGGCTTTTTTAGCCACGTCAATAATGTTAACTACTTTATCCATCTTTTATTACTTCTCTTCTTTTAATACGTTTTTCTTGTAAAGCTCAATGAGTTCGTCGGCGTAGACGAGTTCAATGTGGGGTGACAGTTTGGACACGAGGTAATCCAAGTTTTCCATCGAAATGGTCCAGGGGTGAACGTTGATTACCGTATAGCCGTCGTCGGTATTAGGCGAAACAGGAAGATCGTTGAGCAGCTTTGCAAATTCCTCTATCCATTCTTCCGTCACGTTGCCGGCATCTAAACTTTTGTGCCAAAATGAATACCTTACGGAAATGAAGGGCTTGCCCATAGATGTGAACACACGCCCCCTGCCGCCTTCGTAAAAGGAAGGATCCAGCTGCCAAATGCCGCCCTTTACGTTGTTGAACCTTGCGTAATAGGAAAGCCTGTTTTCGGTGCTTGCGGCGTCTTCGGTATTGCGAATGTCGTCGAGCAAGCAAACCACTTGAAGGTCGGAATTTGCCATGGCTTCGGCAGTTTGCCGAGTGAACTCGCCGAGATGCTCGATGGGGTACGCCAACATATTTGAATACCCTATGCCCGAAACGCCGCTAATAAAGTAATCGCTTTTGTTGGTGTTGAATATCTTCTTGGCAACCGTCGGACACAGCTTGGCAAGAGATGGAGAAAAAGTCCAACTCATTTTGTAATCTTGTGTGCTTCTTTGCCGTTGGCCAAAGGTGCTTGTTGTTGCAAACTCCCGTTCCAGCCACTGAATGTTGTCGCCGTCGCTAACGACGAAAGCAAGATAATGCTTGCCGTCGGCTACATTGCTCCGCTTTACATTTTGCTTAATCGTGCAAGAACGCTTGCCCAAATAGCTGTGGTTGGAAGACCAATCCATGGGGATAACGTAGTCACCGTAGGTAGACACGTCGTTAACGAAGGATATTTCGTCGTCCGTCCATCCGTAAACGGGAATATTCTTATCCAAAAAGCTCAACACTTCGTTTCTGAACGCTCTATCCTCGTCGCTTTGGTCGGTGTAAATGCACGCCCAGCCGTTGCAAATAGAAAAATCACGCAACATCAAGTGGAAATTATCCTCTTTTACCACCTGATGAACGAGCGCCGTGCGCGAAAGCTTGTGTTTAACACCGTCAAATACGATGCGCTGCCTTTGCGCGCGACTGCCCTTTACGTCGGCAAGGTCGTAAATGGTGGGGATGCCGATGGCGTTCACCTTGTCTACAATACTCCTGGGCACTCCAAGCAAATCGTACACGGCAGAAATGGTTGCCGCCATATTGATAGAAATGTCTTCGCAATCGAGATCGAAACAAAGCGCTCCGCTAAACTCTTCTTTGCGTGCTTCGATTAAATCCCACAAGGACACTA
The DNA here is from genome assembly GCA_964474475.1 of uncultured Oscillospiraceae bacterium. GTDB lineage: Bacteria > Bacillota > Clostridia > Christensenellales > CAG-314 > Fimimonas. The sequence goes on from CAYYTD010000003.1 coordinate 1,724, forward strand.
CTCGATATTCTTCGTCAAGGTAATCCAAATAATTGTCGATATCCACGAAAACCTTGAATCCCTTTCTGTTGAGAACCCCTTGCACGAATTGAGCAAGGGCAAATTCGGCGTCGGTCATGTCCGCACGCCTAAGTAAATCCACCATAAAAAAATACTCCAATAAATGCGTCTTTTGATTATGTATTATAAAGCCACTACGGCAAAAAGTAAAGCCCCATTTTCTATTTTGTTGCACAAAAAACCGATTTTTTGCTTTTTAGTCCCCAAAAAGCCGTCAAAATGCCGCAACTTGCCCCAAAGTTGGCAAATTTGAAACAAAAGGTGAAAAATATAAGAAAAAATTTGAAAAAGCTATTTACAAATCACGTAGTTTGTGATACAGTGAAAAACGGTTTTTTGGCACACAAAACAACAGTATTCAGAACATCAAAAAGGAGCAAATAAAATGGAAAAAAGAGTCGTGCATTTAATTTCCGGAACCCACTGGGACCGTGAATGGCGACATACCGCCGAACAAAGCAAACTCCGCTTGGCGGACCTTATGGATAACATTATCGACATTTTGGAAAACAAGCCTTCGTACGAATGCTTTTGCGTTGACGGCGGAACAATCGTACTGGAAGACTACTTTACCGTTCGTCCGGAAAACAAGGACAGGGTTAAAAAGCTTATTGAAAGCGGAAGAATGATCATCGTTAATTGGTACACCCTTCCCGAAACCAACACCGTTGCGCCCGAAGCGATGATTCGCAACCTTATCGTCGGGCACAGAATGGCAAAGGAATTCGGTGGGGGAATGAAGTCGGGCTACACTGCCACGTCGTACGGTCAACCCTCCCAACTTCCGCAGCTTTACCGTGGATTCGGCATTGAAAACGCCATTTTCTACCGCGGCACCAACAAGCACGTGCTCACGCCCCTCTTCGACTGGGAAGGCGCCGACGGAAGCACGCTGACCACCCTGCGCACCTTTGACGAAGTTACCCGCACGAACTGGTTCTTTTACGTTCACGGTCCTGCCGTAATGGGCAAAGGACAAAAGGACCTTTCGTACACCTACAACCCCGAGGAACTGCCCGCGCACATGGCGGACATGAAGTCGTACGAAAAGGCTTTTACCCTTTTGCACGAAGACTTTGACTACATCCACGACAAAAAGGTACTCAAAAAATCGCTTGACGACCTTCTTGCGCAAGCCGAACCGTACAAAATCGGCAACGACATACTTGCACTCAACATGGAAGACAACGACGAGCCTTACAGATATCTGCCCGAGCTTGTGGAAGACATGAACGCCATCTATCCCGACGTGGAAATCGTTCAGGAAAGTTTGGACGACTACATGGCAAAAATATCTTCCAACAAAGAGTACAAAAGGGCAAAGCACCACGGAGAACTTCGTTACACCACGATGGAATACAACAACTTTAACGCTCTTCTCGGTGCAACACACTCTTCTCGTATCAAAATTAAACTGTACAACGACGACGTAGAAAACAACCTTATCAATCTTGCCGAACCTCTTTCATCTTATGCAAGCATTTACGGCAAGAGATACCCCACCACCAACATTAACAGGGCGTGGGAATTCCTGCTCAAAAACCACGCACACGACAGCATTTGCGGAGCCGCAGTCGACCGTGCGCACGAAGACATGATGTACAACTTCTCTTTGGCCAAAACCGTTGCGGAAGAATGTACCAATCGCAGTGTAATTGCCCTCTCCGGCAAAATAGACACCTTGACCTGCTTTAAGCCTAACGATTACACCCTTACCCTCTTCAATACTTTGCCTTACGCAAGGGAAGAAGTGCTGGAATTGGTTGTGGATACTCCTCGTTTCAAAACGACCGTTGGCGACATTGGTCTGGGTGGAGCAAGTCAGCTTGACGACTTTTACGACATCGTTGACGAAAACGGCACCAAACTCGAATGCGTTGAACTCACCAAAGACGACATTTCCATTGGCGTTGAACGCGAACTGGACACAAAAGCCATCAAATTCGATGCAAAACGCCGTCACGTTCTCGTAAAGGTATCTTTGCCGCAAAACGGTTACAAAACCATTGCGGTAAGAATGCGTGAGCCGGAATACGCTTTCCATCCTGAAATAATGGAAAACCGCAAGCTTATCGCTCGCGAAAACGGCACGTTGGAAAACGAATTCCTCAAAGTGACCATTCACCCCAACGGCACCTTTACCTTGCTTGACAAAACGACGGGCAAAGTGATGAACAACATGCACTACTTTACCGACACGGGCGAAGTTGGTTCCACGCACATTTCCAACCTTCCCAGAAGAAACGCCGTGTACACCTCTCACGGGGCAGTGGCTAACATAACCATGCTAGAAAGCAACACGCTCCGCGGCAGCTTTAAAATTCAACTCACAATGACGCTTCCTGCGGCGGCAACCATTGACGGCCACGACAGAACTCGTGAAATGAAAGAGTTGCCCATCGAAACGATACTCACCCTTGAAAAAGGCTCAAAGTGCCTTAAACTTCACACCAAGCTTACAAACCAAATTCGTGACCACAAACTTACCGTGCACTTCCCAAGCGGAATTGCCAAAGCCGACTTTGTTGACGTGGAAAGTGCGTGGGACGTTGCAACCCGCACCATAAGATGGCGTGACCACAAAGACAACGCCGAAGCTTTCCCTGCATTTCAACCCATGCAAAACTTCGTGGATGTTTCCGACGGAAAGGACGGTCTTGCCGTGATGACAAAGGGACTGCGCGAATACGAAATTTGCGACGACGAAGAAAGAACCGTTAAAATTACGCTCATCCGCACTCAACGCGCGTACATGACGGCAAACAACAACATGACCGTTGAAGAGCTGGACAAGTACACGGGACAACACAGCTTTGGCACGCTGGAATACGAATACGCCATTTACCCCCACCAAGGAAAATGGAACGAATCGGATGTTATTAACCAAGCTTACGCATTCAAAGTTCCCGTAAAGGCAGTTCAAGGCGTTCCCCACGCAGGAGAACTCCCCTGCACGGCAAGTTTCTTTACTGTAAGCCCCGAAAAGAAAGTGCTAATTTCCGCACTTAAGCAGTCAGAAGACGGCGAAGGCACCATTTTACGCGTGTGGAACACCACCGGCGACACCCTTCCCCTCGAAATTGGCACAATACTGCCCGTAACCTCCGTTGAAACGGTCAAACTGGACGAATCCTGCCCAGAACAAATCAAATTTGAAAAGGGCAAGTTCGCAATCGAACTGCTTCCTCACAAAATAGTAACCTTTAAAATTAAAACAAAATGAGTAAATTCGTAATACCTTGCTTGGGCAATTTTGATGAAGATTGCGGATTAAAAAATGTAAAAAAATGTAGTGACGGCGTATTTTGCGAAGGTGTGAACGGTGTAAAAGCCGTTTACGCCACGGGAGACGGCAAAGTGGAGTTTATTTGCTTTGAAAACTCCACTTTGTGCTACGTGCTTTCCGCAATGGGGTACACCGCTTACTACCCACTACGCAAAACAGAGCTGAAAAAGCCCGTAAAAGCCGTGCTAATGGACCTTGACGGCACCAGCGTGCGAAGCGAAGAATTTTGGATTTGGATAATTCAAAAAACCATTGCATCGCTAACGGACAACCCCGATTTCCACTTTGAAGAGGCCGATTTGCCCCACGTTTCGGGACACTCCGTTTCGGAACACTTGCAATATTGCATTAACAAATATTGCCCCGACAAGCGGCTTGAAGATGCAAGAAACTACTATTTTCAACACACCCACTACGAAATGAACGAAATAATGGAAGGGCGTGGCAAGGAAGGCGCTTTTACACCCTCCAAAGGGCTGAAAGAATTCCTGCTCAAGTTGAAAGAGCACGGTATTAAAATAGGGCTGGTTACAAGCGGACTTTACGAAAAGGCTTGGCCGGAGATACTTTCCGCCTTCAACACCCTCAAAATGGGCGACCCGAAGGAATTTTACGACGCCGCCATTTCGGCGGGATTTCCCCTGCGCAAAGGCTCGGTGGGCACGTTGGGAGAACTTTCGCCAAAGCCGCACCCGTGGCTTTACGCCGAAACCTGCTCGGTTGGCTTGGGCATCCCCATCGAAGACAGCGCTTACGTGGTGGGCATTGAAGACAGCGGCGCGGGAGTTTGCAGTATTCGCCTTGCAGGCTACAACACCATCGGCTTTGCCGGCGGCAACATAGAAAGCAGCGGAACAAAGCCCCTGTGCGACTACTACGCAGAAACTTTTGAACAAATTTGGGACTATATTAAATAATCCAAAACGGTTTGTACTCCTTAATGCAAACAAGGCAATGCGCATTTGCATTGCCTTGTTTGTTATTCTTTTTGCAAAAAAATAGCGATTTGCGTAAAAATAGCGATTTACAAAAAATTGTAATCTGTAAATTAATTGTAATTTGCAAAAAATTGCAATAATCGTTGAAAAGGTGGTACTAACGTGATACAATATTAACAAATATGCAAGGTTAACGAAAGAAAACCGCGCAACAAACGAAAGGAGAATTGCCATGGACAAACAGAATACGTCAACGCAAAACGGGATGGAATCCGTCCAAAAAAAGAACAACAAATCACGTGTGATTGTCGTCGTTGCAATAATTGCCGCGGCAATAATTTTGCTATCAGTGCTTTACAGCGGTTCGGACTTGAAATACAACAGCGAAATTAAATCGGATTACGCAAAAGCTATTGACGATTTGTCTCAAATTATGTTCTATAAGCCCGACTCCATTGACGGAATTCGCTTTTTTGCGCCTGACGACGACGAACTGCCCGTTGAGGTGCACTTTTTTACCACGAGGGACCCCGTTGGCGACGGCAAGCAGCTGGAACACCGTGAATGCATTTACGAATTTGACCGCAAAACGTACGATTCCTTGCAAAGAGCAAAGGAAATCGGCGACCTGAAAAGTTACGTCAAAATTTTAGATTCGTGCTTTCACGAAATGAGTGATTCTAAACGTATTTATTCTACAACCCGAACGGACTTGAAATTCAAAAAAGAAGAGGACGAGGCAAAATTCTTCCAACTGTTTAACTTGAACGACCACGGGCTTGACCAAATAGGACTTTTCATTCAATTCAACAACTTTGACATGACAGAAGACGAAGACTTTTATCACTTAACCTTTACAATACAAGGATTGAGCTTGGTGAATACGTCAGCGAAAACAGATGTGGAAAATATGCCGTTGAATATGAGCGAGAAAACTCTTGCCAAAGTCTTAAAGAAAAAAGACGTGGATATTTACGAAGTAGATTACAAGCTCACCTTTGAAGTTCCGTCAAATCAAAATTACGACATAGACCGCAAAAATGGACACGTCCGTTTTTTAGAATATTATTTCAGTGGTCAAAACGAAATTGAACAAGTTATTTACAATTTGAAAGTTGAGCCGACTTTTGTGCGCAAAGCCGACTTGGTGGAGCTGAAAATGCAATACGGCGTGTTTGACTTTGAACAGCCGAGCAAATAAAATGCTTGCCGTAACAATGCCAAAGCAACGCCGTTGCATTTGTTGAAAAGTTTCCGCCGTGAGTGAAAACACTGCACCGCAAAGGAAAATTTGGGGCAAAAGGTTTAGATGATTAATCTTCCTACGCCATTTGTGAAAACCCACTTTCGCTTGGTAATGCCGCTAACCGTTTGGGCAGACAAAACTTCTTGAATATCCTTGACCGTTTCGGCGGAGAGGCGGGTGTTGACGGCAGTAACGGAACTTTGCAAATGGTTGGGCTTTGTGGTGCCTATTAGGGTGAGAATATTATCGTACTTGGCTTGAGTCCATGCCAAGGCAAGTTCGCTCATAGACAGATTCAACTCCGCCGCCATTTGATTGAATCGACTAAGAACAGCCAAATTGTGTTGCTTGTTAGCCTCGGACAAAATGCCGCGGGACAGCATTGGGTTTGCCATGCCACCATCAAAAACCTTGTTGGTAAGCACTCCGTGCCCCACTGCGCCGTACACCACTACCGTAACGCCCAATTCTTGCGCGGTGGCAACAAGCTCTTGCTCTATTTCCCTATTGAGCAAAGAATACTCTACTTCTACACTATGAATGGGGTGTACCTTGTGCGCCCGCCTCAAAGTTTGCGCGTCCACTTCGGATAGCCCAACGTGCTTTACGTAACCTTCCTTTACTAACTGCGCAATTTCACCAACCACGTCTTCGACGGGCACTGCGGTATCTTGACGGGCAGGCTGATACAAATCGACGTAGTCGAGCCCCGTTTCGTGCAAGGAATGCAACAATTTGCCCTTGATATTGGCAGGATTAACGTCCAAAAACGCGCCTTGCGGAGTAAAGCTGACGCCAAATTTGAGCGAAACAAAACAATCTTGGCGCGGCACCCCCTTTAACGCTTGCCCCAACACCACTTGAGATTCGCCGCCTTGGTAAAAATCGCCCGTGTTGAAAACGGTGATGCCCAACTCCAATGCCTTGCGAATTGTTGCAAAAGACGACTCTTTGTTGCCAAAATTCATACCCATCGTGCCTAAACCTAATTTGTCCGTCATTATCTTCCTCCCTTGGCTGCCAGCAGCAAACCTAATTGACTGTTGTACACAGTATATCACCAAGCGGGGCAATCGTTCAATATTTTGAACGAAAAAAACGCCGAACTTTTATTAAAAGACCTTGCGGAAAAAGGAAAACTTGCCGCAAGAAAGTAATTGCAACGGCAAAAGGTTTGCGCTTTTGCCACGTTGTAACGAGAATTTTTGCCTACAATAACAAAAAGGGAACGAATGAAAATTTCGTTCCTTCTCTTTTGCGACACAAAAGCAAGCCGCCGTGCTGGTAGAAGTGACGGGATTTGTCCCGAAGGGTAAGCGAAGCGATACAAAGTGTCAACGACGTATAGCGGAGCGCTACGTTATTTCAAACTGTCCCGGCACGAAGACACGAGGCGACGAAGCAAAAAGGAGAAAAAGAAAAAGGAACGACGTTTTTTCGTTCCTTTTCTTTTGCGACATAAAGCAAGTCGCCGTGCTGGTCGAAGTGACGGGATTTGAACCCATGGCCTCTTGGTCCCGAACCAAGCGCGCTACCAACTGCGCTACACCTCGACGCTCAATTGCCTACACATTATACAGTATAAAAAACTTTTTGGCAACTGATTACAAAAATTATTCTTTCACAATTTATTCTTTGCCTTTTCTTTCCCATTTGCCCCGTTTGCAAGCAGTGTGGTGCGATCCGCACGCGCCTTCCCTGTAACCTACTTGAAACTCAACCAAAAGCAACCTTGCGCACGTGCGGTGTATTTGCGCCTTTTGGGATGCCCTTATTGTCAAAGCAAGCTGCTCTGCCGCCCATTGTGCCGAGTAGCCGCAGTTGAGTTGCCATTTTTTTTGATTCCCTTCGTTGACACGCTTTTTTGATTGTGTTATTATCATTTTGCGACGGCGGCGGACACAGTTTTGCACTACTTTCGTTAGCCGCGCAACTCAATTTTACAGGAAGGACGCTCCAATGGGTACCGAAAAAAAATCCTTTAAGCAAAAGATGAAAGGCTTGTGGAATTACTTTACCACCTACGAAAAAATTTGGTTTGCAAGCATACTGGTGCTTGCCGTAGTATTCAGTTTTCTATTCCCCGAAACGGACGACCCCGATTACACCGTTACTCTGAGTAACTCCGCCTACAATGCGGAAGTGACAAGCGCCGACACCCTCTCTTTTGAGGGCAGCATGGGAAGCTTTGTAATTGAAGAAATAGTCGTGGGTAACTACGTTGCAGGGGCAAACGGCCAACTTGCTTTCAACGGCGTATCCTACGACATGTCCTACGTCAAGGAAAACTTGAGCGAATTTACCGTAACGGACGAAGATGCATCTACCCTAACGCTTAAATTGCCAGTGACCGTAACTGCCAACGAGTGCGTGCAGCTGATTTGCTACCCGGACACGGACAACTGTGCAATTTCCGTAAAACTGTGCAGCGGCAACGACGTGATGTACACCCAGCGTGGCATAGTATTAGGCGGCGACGTACTTGCCGACAAGTACGTGATTATTGAAAACAGTGCCTATCCGGACGGCGTGTTGTTCTCCGGGGCACAAAAGCTGCTACTAATAACCATTTTGTACTTGCTGGACGTAATTTTGAACGTGGCGTGCGAGCTGCTTATTTCCAAGCAAAGCAAGTGGAACTTTATCGTTTCGTTGGGCGTTGAAGTCGTGGAAATTTTGGTGTGCGTGCTGTGCGTGTACCGTTTTGCAACCATGGCAACCACCCTATTATTTTGGATTCCGTGCGACATTATTAGCTTTATTATCTGGCACAAGCACCCCGACCAGCAGGACGAAGAGGTTACCGTCGTTAAAAAACTCACACCGCTCCAGGACGTGCTGATAATTGCAGGAATTATTCTGTGGACGGTGGGCGTGGGCTACCTGCTTACCTTCGTGGACGTGCCAGGCGGAATTTTTGCCAACAACGTTACCCTTAAAAACGTGGTTTGCTACCTCGATGCTTGTGCATCTGCCGTGGGAATTGTTAACGGCGTGCTGATTTTGCTGCGCTATCGCGAACAATGGATTGCCTGGTACATTTGTGCCATTATCGAAACGGTAATAAACGTTATGGCTGGGCAATGGGTGTTGCTCGTGCTCAAACTAGGTTACCTAACCAACACCACTTACGGATATATTAAGTGGACGAAGTACATTAACTCTCACAAACAACAAGAGCAGGCGCAACAGCCACAACAGGTTAACGCTTGACGACAAACAGTAAAAGCTCGCAGGGTGCACGCCTTGCGAGCTTTTTATTTGCCTTGCATCAATTTTTCCTCAACAATCCCCACCACGCAACTTTGCTGCTCAACGCACGGGATTACTGCCGCCGCATGGAGTGCCTTTTGCCATTAAATTACTTTTGTGTAACCGCTCCGCTTGCAAAATCGGCAAAAACAAGGTATAATAGATTTATCATGTTGAAACTTAATCAAATTTGGAACAATATTTTGTTGGAATCGGAGGCCAAAGTGTCTACGCTGGCGTACGATTTGTACATCAACACTTTGCAGCCGGTCGGCATTTACCACGACAGGTTGATACTTCTCACCGAAAACAGGGCGCTGAAAAACATTGTAGACAAAAACTACAAGGAAATTTTGCGCAAATGCACCAACACCGTTTTTCCGTCGATAGTGGACGTTGAAATTATTACGGAAGATGACGTTGCCAACCTTGGCGCCGTGCAAAAAGAGGTGGATATTCCCGTTAGCAACAGTTATGTTGCCGACACGGAAGAGCGTGCCGCGTTCGTTTCGCAATATACCTTTGAAAACTTTGTAGTAGGCAAAAGCAACGAATACGCCGAAGCTGTATCTCGTGCAGTTGCGGAAAACCCCGGCACCAAGTACAACCCCGTATTTTTGTGGGGAGGCGTGGGACTGGGCAAAACCCACCTTATGCACGCCATTGGCAATTGCCTGCAAAGGAATTTTCCCGAAAAGAAAATAATGTACGTTACGTGCGATCAATTCGTAAACGAATTTATCGAGTCCCTTCACAACAACACCGACCCCAACGCCATGAAGAATTTCCGCTCGAAGTATCGCAAGTTGGACGTGTTGATGATGGACGACGTGCAATTTTTGGCAAACAAAGAGGGCACGCAGGAAGAAATGTTTCACACCTTTAACGAACTTTACCTTGCGGACAAGCAAATTATACTGAGCAGCGACAGGCCACCGAAAGAAATAAAAATTGAAGAGCGCCTAAAAACCCGCTTTGCTACCGGCGTAATTGCCGACATTCAGCCGCCCAACCTTGAAACGCGCATTGCAATTTTGCAAAAGAAATGCGGTGCAAAGGGATACAACGTAAGCATTAAAGTGCTTGAGCTGATTGCCGAACGCATCACGAGTAATATTCGTGAAATGGAAGGCATGCTTAACAGAATAATCAGTTACTCTACCTTGGTGGGCGGAGACCCCAACGACCTGAACGTGGTTAACGACGCCTTGCGCGACTACGCCGATACCGCAGGCGACATTATCACCATTGACCACATCGTATCCGCCACCTGCGATTACTTCCACGTAAAAAAGGAAGACTTGGTGGGCAAAAAGAAAAACAAAGAAATAGTTGTGCCGCGGCAAATTTGCATTTACCTTATTTGCGACATTTTGGGGCAATCCATGCCGCTCGTGTCCATTGGCGAATACTTTGGCGGAAGAGATCACACCACCGTTATGCACGCAAGGGACAAAATTAGCGAAGAATGCAAGCACAACGATGTGACGGCATCTCACGTAAAAGACGTGCGTGACAAAATATATAACAGATAACGGAGAATACAAATGGCGGCAGCTGCAACCGTGCAAATGGTCCATTAGCCACCACTAATACATTAAATATGGGTACTAACGAAAGATTTACGGTAAAATTCGTTTCCTCTCAAGAAGAAATGAAGGAAGTTGAAAAACTACGCTTTGAAGACATGCTTACGGAATACCGTAGCGATTTGCAGGGGCAGCAATGCCACGACCTATCCGAAATTGACGACGATGCGTTGCACTTGATAGTTTACGACAACCAAAACAAGGTAATTGCAGGCTACTACCGCATGCTTACATCTGACATAGTTGGCAATGGCAGCTTTGTTTGTGAAGAGGAATTTGACATTTCCGCCCTAAAAGACACCGGCTGCGGCATTTGCGAATTGAGCAGAGCGGTTGTCAAAAAGGAATACCGCAGCGGCGTTACCGTGCTTTTGCTGTGGAAGTTCATTATCAATTACTGCTTAGAGCGCGGCTACCGCTACATGGTTGGCGATGTGAGCTTTGTGGGGACGGATCGCAATTCCTACCTCGAAGAGATTTCTTACCTGGCTAACAACTACGGAATCGATGCAAAATACAACGTTCGCAGTTTAGACAAAGAGCCGCAACCTCAACTTCTTGCACCCAGCCAATACGACGAAGCTGCTGTAAAACGCAAGTTGCCGACGCTCTTCAAAGCCTACACCGCAATAGGTGGAAAGCTGTCCGCAGAGTCCTTCGTCGATTACGATTTTGGCAGTGTAGACTTATTTGTACTGGTGGACCTTGAAGACTGCAACATGGCTTACATTAACAGACTGCTATCTATGTAGTTTGACCGTAACGTTAATTAAATTATACAACAAAAAAAGGATAACGATTTGCGTTCGTTATCCTTTATTTTTTTGTATATTAACCTTGCTTGTTTTATAAATAATTTTGTCGTTAGCCTTACTTGTTTTACAAATGATTTTGCAGTTTGCCCTTTTTTTCCTTTATTCGTGCTTGACTAATTACTTTGCCATTGCCTTTGGCATAACTCTTATTTGCGCGTTGTAATGCCTTTCGGCATGGATCGATCAGTTTACACCGAACAAATCGTTGGGTTCCACCCCGAAAACCTGATATATTTTTGGTATATTGTCGTACCCCGGACGTTTTTTGCCCAACAACCACTGGCTAACCGTAGTTTGGTTAACGCCAATTAAGTCGGCAATTTTTTGCTGACTTAATTGCTTTTCTTCCATAAGTTGTTTCAGTACTTCCACGTATGGCGCAACTTCTTTCATAAACAAAATTATAGACATTATTAGGTCAAAAGTCTTGACATAGGTCAAAAGACCTATTATAATATTGCCGTCGAAAGGATTTTTAAAACGAAGTTGTTTGCACGGTGCAACAATAATTTTCGATATGTTTATTTGTTCGTTTTGTTGAACGCAATAGTCGTTGTACACTTTGACGCAATAGCTTTTGAACACTTTGATTAAATGTTTTTTACGCTTTTTTGTCAAAATAACTTTTTAGTGCTTTTCAACAACGTAACTTTTGAGTGCTTTTAGTAACAAAGACTTTTGCTTTATTGCCAGTGCAACTTTTTTGTGCCGTTGTCTGTGCAAGTCTTGTGCGTTTTGTTGATAAAACGAATTTTACAATCGAATAACGTTGTTTATCGTCGGAGCAAGAAAGGTATCTCCCATTACCAACTTCGCTCACGATAAAATTCGGAGTTGCAACGCAAGCTGCAGCTCCGTTTTTTTTGTTATCACAACTAACCGCAAAACAAAAACAGATGCAAAATGCACCGATAGTTACGACCTATGCTCGATTAAATGCCTTTCCTGTCAAGCAAAACACCGACTTTCTATCAATAATTGCAAATCTCCGTGTCGTGCCTTGTTGCAACAGCATTCTTGTTAAAACCGCACGAGGCGTACAAAATAAATAAAGTGGGTGTAAAAACAGTAATTTGCGGCAATACTTAACAAAAAAAAGGAGTTAATTATGCAATTATCCGAAAGTAAAACGATACAAAACCTTGCAAACGCCTTTGCGGGGGAAACTCAAGCACGGACAAGGTACGAATTTGTGGAATACGGCTTGCGAAAAGCAGGCTACACCACCTTGGCGGAAATAGTAGACAAAATAGCCTACCAAGAGTTCAACCACGCGCGAATGCTGTACACCTATATTCAAAAATCAAGTGACAAACCCATTGAAAACATTGACGTATCGGCAGGGTATCCCTTCCGTGAGAAGTGGGACGTGCAAGAAAACTTGAAACTTGCCGCAGAGGACGAAAGGACAGAAAGCGAACAGGTTTACCCAAGCTACGCCGAAATTGCCCGAAAAGAGGGTTTTGAGAACGTTGCAAAGCTGTTCTCGATGCTATCGAAGGTTGAACACACTCACATGGAAATTTTTACCCAGCTTTACGAAAAAATGAAAAATGGAGATTTGTACACTTCCCAAAAGCCTGTGGAGTGGACCTGCTCGGCTTGCGGTTACAGTCACAAGTCCCTCAAGGCGTGGCAAACTTGTCCCCTTTGCGGAGCAAAACAAACGGCAGTACAGCTTGATTTACAATAAAATCACGCGAAGTAATAAATGTATTAAAGCAAAAAAATACGTTAAAAATACAAAGCTTGCCGTGTTAAAAACACAAAGCCGATGCGAATGATTTTGTTCGCATCGGCTTTATTTTCGTTAAAAACCAAATATTAACTTTACCAACTTAATTGCTACACCACGATATTACACGGTATTACGCAACAAAGATTACTTGCAACTTTGTGGCAAGCCGCATTTGTAATTGCCCGCGGCAAATTAGTCGTTAACCTTTTTGAGAGGAATGGGGCGTTTGTCTGCGACGAAAATCGCTCCTACGGTACCCGGACCGCAATGACTGCCGATAACCGGGCCGACGGTTTGCCTTACGATTTTGGCTTCAGGGCGCTTTTCGCGTATCATTTCGGCAAGCAAGTCGCCTTCGGTAGGAACGTCCGCATCAATCACGTAAACGGTGTACTCGGTGCCAGTCAATTCTTCTATTACGCGATCGGCAATTTTGCGCAAAGCCTTCCTTTTGCCGCTGATTTTTTCCAAAACACCCAAACTGCCGTTTTCGTCTATCGTCAAGATGGGTTTAATGGACAGCAAAGTGCCTGCAAACGCCGCAAAACCGGATAATCTGCCGCCACGCTTTAGGTGCATTAGGTCGTCCACGACGAAATACTCGGCAATCCTATCCGTAAAGGTTTGCAAAAAGGACAAAATTTCCTCGTCGGATGCGCCTTTGTTTTTAAGTTCGGCGGCGTATTCCATTTGAATGCCTGCGCCTAAACTTATCGACTTGGTGTCGAACACAGTACAAGTGCGATCGGGGTACTTTTCTTTGAGTATGCCCAACGCCGTGTGAAGATGCTCAAAAGTGCCGCTCATTGCGTGAGAAAAGCTCACGTACAACACGTCTTCCCCTTTGCTGAAGTATTTTTCTAAAATATCCACGTATTCTTGCGGATTAAGCGCCATAGTTTTGGAAATTTCTCCGTTACGGACGGCGGCGTAAAACTTTTTGAAATCGGTGTTTTTGCCAAGGTCGTAGTAATATTCCTCACCACCGTACGAATAGGGCATGGATATGCAATCTACACCCAATTCTTCCTGTCGTGTATACCACAATTCACCGTCGGCATCACATATTAGTACGCTCATAGTCTCCTCCACTACGAAAGTTTACAATATTGTACCAAATGAATGGATAATTTTCAATCGTTTTTCTGTTTTTTTTGCTTTATTTTGGATTTATACCGCCGTTTGACCTGTTTTCGGTCAATTTTGCCATCCTTCCGGCGGCAAAGCGCGTATTTTGCGGCACGGCGTTGCCACAATTTTCAAAACACACCACTCAAAACCTGCGATTAGCAGCACATACAAACGCTTTTGACGGCAACAAAATCCCTTTTTACACGCTCCTCTGTGCAGAGAAAACTATTTGCAACCCTATAAGACAACAAATAAGCAAACAAACATGCCCCTCCCAATGCAAGCCATCAAGCAAACAAGTCTGCAATCCAACAAGTCAAGTAATCTGAAATCCGCCAAACAAACCAAACGACATGCAAACTAACAACCAAACGAAAGTCTATCCTTTGCTCTTTGTAGCCAAAAACAAAAAACGCAAGTAAAAATACAGTTTATTTTGCCATATTGCAAAGATATTTGCAGCCATATATTGCTTTTTGTTGCGTTTTATGTTATCATTATAAAGTATGAAAAGAATATTTGCCAAATGAGTGCACCAAGGCGGAATCGAGAATCAAACTTGCACCAAAAATGCCTTGGCATTGCGGCAAAAATTTGCAATCCACTTTTTGTCCACACAAAATGTGGATTTAGGCGGAAACTTGTCCACACAAATTATTTTTGGCATACCACAATATTTTGTGCCTATAACGATGAAAATGCACAAAATGTTGTTTTTGGGGTGGGTTGTGCACATTTTCACACAGCCTAAAACTAACACTACCTGAAGAAAAATTACTATTTGTGTGAGTTCGGCAAACGAAGTAAACACAAGAGAAAATATTTTATACAAACAAAACAAAATAGCAAAGGAAACTATTGCAAATAAAGGAGTCGCCATGAAAATTATCGTAAACAGTTTGGATTTGAACGATGCCATAGCCAAAGTAAGCAAAGCGCTGTCCGGCAAGGACGTTGCTCCCGTGCTCGAATGCATCAAAATTACCGCAGAGAACGACAGCATGACTTTGTACGCTACCGACAAGGACCTTGCCATCGAAAAGAAAATTGATGCAAACGTAATTGTGAGCGGAGCATTTTTGGTGCCTGGACGTATTTTTGGCGACTACATTCGCAGCGTTGCCGAAAATGCCGAAGACATTTCGCTTGAGATGACGGAAGAAAACAAGCTGGTTATTTCCACTGCCGGTTCGGAGTGTAACATTAGTACGTTGGACGTAGAAGACTACCCCGAAACGGAAGAAATAGAGGGCAATAACTATATTGCCATTCAAGAACGCAACCTGAAGGAAGCAATAGGCAAAGTTTTGTTTTCCGTTGCTACGGACGACAGCCGCCCGATGCTTAAAGGTGTGTACTTTGAAGCAAAGCAATACACCCTTACCACCGTTGCTACGGATGGATACCGTTTTGCAATGTGCAAAAAGGTTACCGAAGAGTGCGTAGATCACATATCTGCCACGGTGCCTTCGCGCAGCCTGTCGGAATTGTACAAATTGCTTACCGATGGTGAAGATACAGTAAGAGTGTACATTGAAAACAACTACATGATGGTATCCCTTGCCAACGCAAGATTGTTTACCCGTTTGCTTGCAGGGCAGTACATCAAGTACGACAACATCGTACCTCGCGAATTTGTATCTACCTTGTTGGTAAACAAAGACGTATTTGAAAAATCTCTTAACACCGCGTCTATCATGTCCCGCAGCGACAAAAACAACCTTGTAGTGTTGGATATTGAAGAATACAGCATGAACATATCTTCCACTAGTCAATACGGTACGGCAAGAGAAAACGTGACTATTTCGCTATCCGGCAAGGATATTCGTTGCGCTTACAATAGCAAATACATCAACGATTGTTTGCGCGTTATCGATGCGGAAACCATCAAAATGGAATTTGCTCAACACAACAGTTGTGTAATTACCATTAACGACAGCGACGAAGTACTTTACTTCATTTTGCCTGTAAAACAAATCGTTTAATAACTTTCAAATTGTTTAATAACTTTTACTGACGAAAAAAATATGCGTGATACGAAATTGTATCGCGCATATTTCCTTTTTACAAAGCTTTACAACGTAATTAGCGAAAGGGTTAGCGGAATAACCAAGTACAAGGCAAACCAACTCCATTTTTTCTTTTTGACGGCTCTCATTACCGTGTATACGGACGCTATGCCAGCCAAAAATGCGCAAAAGGTGCCTACGGACACGCAAGCCCAGTTAATTGTCACCCCCGACCTGAATGCCTTGTACCCTTCTACCACCGCTCCGCCAACTATTACTGGTACGGACAGTAAAAAGGAGAACTCGGCGGCATCGGAAGAGTTGACTCCAAAAAACTTCATTGTGGATATGGTTGCACCACTACGCGACAGCCCTGGAAAGACGGCAACTCCTTGTGCCACTCCCGTGATGAGCGACGGTAAAAAGCCCGTTTGTTGAAGTCGCAAAGAGGGATTAGTTGATTTGTCCGAAAGCACTATTAGTACTATGGTAACGGCAAACCCCACGGGGAGCAGTTGGTACATTAAGCTTTCAGATATCAACAGCTCAACAACCAGCGCTATTATAAAGGTGGGTACGCTTGCAAGCAGCAAGTAGCGAACTCTCACATCGGCAACGGGGTGCCTTATCATGTGCCACAGGGTTTTCCTCATGGACACGGCAACCGCCGCCAAAGTGCCTACATGCAGCGTCACGTCAAAGAATAAATCGGCGTCGATGTCGAACAGCTTTTGCGCCAAAAACAAATGTCCGCTGCTCGAAACGGGCAAAAATTCCGTAAAGCCTTGCAATAAGCCTAAAAATATGCTTTGTAGTATCGTCATAATTTCCCTTTTCCGTTTACATTTTGAACAAAATATAGTAAAATGATTAAAGAATCGCGCAAATGCGGCTTTGCGTTTGGAGTAAAAGCCTTTCGCTTTGGCGGCTTTATTCCGCATGGCGCATCTTGAGCAAACTGCGGCAAAAGAATTGCCGAGCTACAGTCGTATAGATTGTACGCAAAAAACACTAATTTTAGACCGAGGAATTAAAATAATGAAACTTGGAGTTGTTGGATTGCCCAACGTGGGAAAAAGCACTTTGTTTAACGCCATTACGCAAGCGGGTGCGGAAATTGCAAATTATCCCTTTTGCACCATCGAACCCAACGTAGGAGTTGTGGCCGTGCCGGACGAGCGCTTGGACAAGCTTGCAAGCCTGTACGACAGCAAAAAAATAACCCCCACTTATCTCAAGTTTGTAGATATTGCAGGGCTGGTTAAGGGCGCAAGCCGCGGCGAAGGATTGGGCAACAAGTTTTTGTCTCACATTAGAGAGGTTGATGCCATCGTGCACGTGGTTAGATGTTTTGAAGACAGCAACATCACACACGTTTCGGACAAAATCGATCCCGCGTCGGACATGGACACGATCAACTTGGAATTGATTCTTGCCGACATAGAAACGGTTAACGCTCGTTTGAGCAAAGCCGTGAATATGCAAAAAACCGGCGAAAAAAAGTACAAAATAGAAGCGGAATTGCTGAGCAGAATTTTGAAACACCTTGAAGAAGAAAAACCCGTGAGAACGATGGACTTCGACGAAGAGGAACAAGCCCTTGTAGAAGACATGTTTTTACTCACGGCAAAGCCGGTAATTTACGCAGCTAATATTTCCGAAAACGACATTGGCAAGGAGGACAACGAACTTGTGCAGGTGGTACAAGCCAAAGCGGCAGCCGAAGGTGCCGAAACGCTTGTAATTTGCGCCAAGGTAGAGGAAGAATTGTCAACGCTGTCAGCCGACGAAAAGGAAATGTTTTTGGAAAGCTACGGCATTAAAGAAAGCGGACTTAGCCGCTTGGTGAAGAAGTGTTACAAGTTGCTTCACCTCGTTAGCTACCTGACGGCAGGCGAAAAGGAAACGAGAGCCTGGACTGTGACGGAAGGAACCAAGGCTCCGCAAGCCGCAGGAAAAATTCACAGCGACTTTGAAAAAGGTTTTATTCGCGCTGAAATAGTACCCTACGAAACCATGATGGAAGTAGGCGGTTACAATCAGGCAAAAGAACACGGCAAAGTGCGCAGTGAAGGAAAAGATTACGTAATTAAAGACGGCGACGTAGTGCTGTTTAGATTTAACGTTTAGGAGGCTTTATGAAGGACACTGGCGAAGTTAAAGCTGCTGGAAAAGTTGGCCTTGGCAACAAACTTGCGTTTGCTTGCGGCGATATTTTCGGTGGAGGAAGTTTTAACATAATCAACTTTCTGTTTACCCCATTCCTCACCCTCGTGGTAGGTATACCGATGGTTTATCTTACGCCGATATTGTTGCTCACAAAGTTGTGGGACGGCTTTATCGACCCCTTTATCGGTAAAATATCCGACGGAAAACAGCCGGGCAAATTCGGCAAACGCAGATGGTTCATGTTACTATTTGCACCGTGCGTTTGCATAGGGCTGATATTGCTGTTTTTCCCGTGGAATTTGATTACCACAAGCGTATTTTGGAAATGCGTGTTAGTTGTGGTAACCTACATTATGTACGCCACGGCGCAAAGCTTGGTGCTCATCCCCTACTACTCTCACGCAAGCGAAATGACGGACGACTTTAACGAGCGCAACAACACCAATGCCGTTCGTTTGGCGTTCAGCTTGATATCCAGCATTATTTGCGTTGCCGTTCCCGGCTTGATTGCTTCCCCCACCGAAGGGGATAACGGCGTTTGTTACATAAAAATGGCAAGCATTTTCGGCGTTATATTTATGCTGGCGATACTTGTAACGGCTTTGTTCAGCAAAGAGCAAATCGTTACGCCGTCGATAAAAACGAAGTTAAGCTTGAAGGGATTCTTGGAACCGTTAAAGGTGAGAACGTACCGTCAATACCTTGGAATGCAAATGTGCACCTCCATGGCAATGGCGGTTATGAGCAGTTTCTTCTTTACATTTTGCGATTTTTACCTTCGCAGAGAAACGTATTATCAAGTATCCTCTTTCGGTTACGACAGATTTCGCATTGCAACCGTTGCTGCGGCAATGATGTTTGTTGCGCAAATATTTGCGTTGCCCTTCTACTTGCGGTTGATTAAGAAAAAATCCAAACGTTTTGCTTACCTTACCGGAGCAATTATTTGGATTGTGCTTGCCGCATTGATGATTTTGTTGCCTGCCGAAACGGCTGTAAACTTGCCTGCCGACACGACGGGGCAGGTTACGACGGCGGCAGGAACGCCCGACTGGCTGATAATCCTGTGCGGACTTGCGCTTGGATTTGGCATTGGCGGAACGGTATTCGTACCTCACAGCAGCTTTGGCGACGTGTGCGACGTTGGCGAACTGTACTTTGGCAAGCGTACGGAAGGTGCGTTTAGCGGACTTACGAACTTTTTGAATACTACTGCGCAGGCAATAGGCTTGGCAATTCCGCCGTTGATCATCGGCTGGATAGGTAAGTACGAAGAAACGACCTACGTGACAATAGAAGAATTTGTTAACATGAGCGGAATTTCTGTTGGAACAAGCGGAAGCGGCGTGTGGGCAAACTACAAGTACACGGTTGGAAACGGCTCGGTGCAGTTGTTGCCGCTATCTCAGCCGGAATCGGCACAGTTAGCAATTAGGTTAACATTCATTTTGTTGCCCATCGTTATTATGATTATCGGCATAATAATTGCATCCAGATTTAAGCTGACGAAGTCGTTGCAACAAAAAATCGTTGAAGCCAACGCCATCGAAGACAAGGACAGCGAAGAATACAAAAAGTTGCGCGAAGATTTGCTGTCGCAACTGTAAAATAGTACATTCGATTGCGGTTTTGCCGCAACAAGGTAATCGTGCAAATAACCAAGGATACGTGGCGTGTGGGCTGCGTATCCTTCTTTTTTGCGTGCTGATGTTTGCGAGTTGCGTAATAACTTGAAATAAAGCCGCAGTTGTGTTATAATAAAAGATATGATCAAGTTCACTCCGTTATTTTCGGGAAGCAAAGGAAATTGCTCCCTAGTGCGCTCGGGCAGCGTAAATATATTGTTGGATATAGGGTACAGTTACAAATCCATAGTGGCGCGTTTGGCAGAAGAAGGGCTTGCGCCAAAGGATATTGACGCCATTGTGATTACGCACGAGCACAGTGACCACGTGTCGGCATTGCCCATGTGGACGAAAAAGTGCAGCACCACCGTTTACGCACCGCAAGCCATTACCGACTTGATTTGTCAACGAGCATATTGCTCCACCGTGGTTGAAGTAAGCGGCAAATTTGACGTGAAAGGCGTAACGGTTACTCCGTACGAATGCAGTCACGACGTTGTGAGTTGCTTTGGTTACAAGTTTACCGACGGCGACGGCAGTTTTGCAAGCATAACGGATACCGGTTGCGAAAGTCAATGCACTGTGGATTTTTTGAAGGACTGCAAAACCATCCAAATAGAGTGCAACCACGACGTGGACATGCTGAAAAAGGGACCTTATTCATTCCCGCTAAAAAGGCGCATTTTGTCCGACTACGGGCATTTGTCTAACGCGCAAACGGCAGGTATATTGCAAAAGTTGATAGGCAGCGAGGTGAAAAACGTGGTTTTGGCGCATCTGTCCGAACAAAACAACACCAAAGAGCTGGCTTTTGCACAAGTGGTAGCCATGTACACCGCAAACGACGTTACCGAAGGCAAGGACGTAACGGTTTACGTTGTGGATCAGTACAAAAACGATATTACCATAGTTTGAAAGAGCAGTTTGGCATCGCACATGCATTACAAGGCTGTGAAAATTGTGTTACGAAACCCTTTGCCGCAGTTGCAAGGTGACGAAAACCGTTAACGGCAGGAGAAAAGTACGTTGAAAAAAAGTAATTATTCACAAAACGACTTCGGTCAATATTTTGCTTTTGTGTTTTGCTGTGCATTGGTTGCAAGCGCGCTTTTGCCGGTGATTTTTCCTAACAGCAACGACGATTCTTTTCAATTTTGGCTAATGCAAGCTTTGTACACTTTGGTAATTGGAGTCACGTCGGTTTTGTACGCTACGTTTACCAAGACGAATTTTATCCGTGCAAACGGTGCGGACAAAAAGCCATCGGCAAAGCACCTTTTGTGGGGAATGGCGTTGACGATTTTTTTAATTTGCTTAATGTCGCCCCTCAACGAATGGATAATGGACGGCATAGAGGCGCTTGGGTTCCGTCGCCCATCGGTGGCAGTAGAAAACCACATGCAAATTGTGCCGCTATTGTTGATTTCTTGCTTGCTGGCAGCTGTGTGTGAGGAATTTGTGTTCAGGGGAACGTTGACTTCATGCTTGAAAGCCAAAAGCGAATGGGTTGCCGTGCTTGCCTGCGGAGGGATGTTTTCGTTGTTTCATCTCAATCCGGCGCAAACCATCCATCAATTTGCTTTGGGATGCGTGTTGTCGTTGGTGTTTTTGCGCAGCCAAAGCGTGTGGACAGCCGTCATCGTGCACCTATTCAACAATTTGTTGGCGGTGCTGTTAACCTACCTGTTGCCGTCGGATTTCGTTGAGAACAACGCCCTTATTATGCTTGTAGTAGGAGCTGTGGGCTTTGCTGCCACGATTACCCTTTACCTGCTTAACACAAGCAAAAATGCCGAAACTACCGAGCAAAAAGCAGTCGACAAGTCCAGCGGACTATCTTGGTTGCTGCTGATATTTTCCGTTGTGCTGTGTGTGTTTTTGTGGATTACTCAATTGGTGCAAAAATGATAAAATTCAAAATAGTTGCCGTAGGCAAAATTAAAGAAAGCTACTACAAAGAGGCAATTGCCGAATACGCCAAAAGAATTGGCAGGTTTGCATCGTTGGAAATAGTTGAAGTGGCAGAAACGCTTTTTAACGGCGTCCCCAACGCCAAAGAAATTGACAAAATTTTGGAAAGCGAAGGCAAAAGGTTGCAAGCGGCGTGCGAAGGCTTTGTGGTGCTTTTGGACGTGGGTGGCAAGGCGCTTTCCAGCCAAAGCATTGCGGACAAAATTAGCCAAGAAACGCTGCGTAACGGAACTTTCACCTTTGTGATAGGCGGAAGTTACGGCACGAGCGAAGAATTGAAGAAAAGTGCGGCGTTGAGGTGGTCGTTATCCGCAGTGACGTTGCCGCACCAGTTGTGCCGCGTGGTGCTTGCCGAGCAGCTTTACCGTATTTGCTGCATAAACGGCAACGTACCCTATCACAAATAGGTTGCGGCAATTTGACAAATGAAGTATAATATAAGCGCAAAATAATTTTGTGTGGTAACGGGGCGAATGGTGAAACGGTTGCGCCGAGGAAGCCCCTCAAACCAAAATGACGAAAATTGCGGCGCCCTGCCGCAGGCAAAACATAAAGGCGAAGGTATATGAGCGAATTTATTACAATAAACAATTTGTGGGAAAAGTTCGACAGCAGAAGCGAAGATTTGGACGTGGACGTCGTACGTGTGGACGTTGTTGACGGCATAACCGTAAAACAATTGTATTTTACTGCGCGTACTCATCCGGACGGAACTAAAACGCGTGTGTATGCAGTGATGTGTCACAAGGGCGACAAGGTTACCAAAAACGGCGTTTTGCTGATAGACAACTACAAAAAGCCCATTAGGATTGACGACTTGAAATTTTTTGCCGAAAACGGCTTTACTGCAATGGCGATAGACTACGCCGGGCGCAGAGATTTGGGCAAATACACTTTGTACTCTCCTAACGAAGAATATTGCAATGCTGAAAAGGCAAAAAGCATGTTTTACGTTGACGACGGAGCAAAAAACACCAAGATTTACAACTACGCGGCAAACAGCATGCGTGCAATAAGTTACCTACAAGATGAGGGCGTGCAAAACGTATCCGTCGTTACGGTAGGCAAGGGTGCGTACATAGGCGCAATAGTATTGGCGGAAGACGAGCGTGTGACTAACGGCGCAGTAGTATTTGGCACGTTGTACCAAGAATACGTTGGAGAAAAAGCATCGGCAAATGCCGACCTTGCCAACAACGAGGACTTGTCGGCGCACCTCAAGCAGGAAGATAAACGTCAATTGTGGTTGATGACGCTTGCTCCGCAAAGTTACGCCATCCAAATAAAGGTGCCCGTGTACATAATTACCTCTGCCAACAGCGAATTGGGCAACGTAGAAGACGTTAGCAAGATGTTTTACCGCGTTAACGACGAAAGCCGTTTGCTTGTGTTGCCTAACACCATTGAGCATCTTAACGAATTTTACGCAAAGTCTGTCATCAATTGGTGCAAAGGCAAAAAGGTAGAAGAGGAAATTGAAATTTTTGCCCACAACGACAACGGCAATTACTACGTTACTACAAACAGCACCGCTTCGGCAAAGAAATTGTCCGTGTGGTATTGCGTGGAAGCAAACAGCCGCACAAAACACTGGATGCGTGCCAAGTTGACACGGTCGGCAGGGGAATATCGCGCAAAACTTAACCTTTACGAGCCCGATTGCGAAGTGTTGGTTTTTGCTTTGTTAGACTCCGACGTGGCAATTTCGTCGGCACTTTCTAAAATTAAAGTTCAAAACGCAACCAACATCATTTTGCCGAGCAACATTATATTTAACGGCGAAAGAGAACAGGAACTTATCCCCTTTGACCCCGAAGGAAGGTGGCGCGGAGCGGACGTATCTTACGAAAGAGTTGCCGGGTACTTGAACATAGTGGGGGCGGAAGGCAGAGCCTTTGCCACCTACGCCATTAGCGACAAGAGCATACGCAAATCCTTAACCTTTACTATTAGCTTTGACGTTTGCTGTGCCGTAAAACAACCGCTAACGGTAAGCGTTGTGCACGGTTTTGGTGAGGATAGGCAGGTCTTTTCGCAAGAAATTCAACTTGTTGGCGACGGAAAGTGGCAACGCGTGATAGTTGACGAAAAGAACTTTAAGCGAGTAACGGACGGAAAAGCCCTCACATCGGAAGAAAGCATCAAAATGCTGATGATATCCGCCGCCGAAAAGATTATCGTTAACAACATTATTATCGTTTAGGCAAGTTTAATTTGGTTAATACTATAACGCAACGACGGTAAAGCGGGGTGGCGAACAAATGCAATTTGAAAGTGACAAAAAGGTAAATATGCAAACGGACGACGCCCATTCCGCCCAAGCGGATGCGCTGCCGCAGGACGTAGAAAATTGCGAGGCCTTTGCTGTTGAGCAAACACCGAGCGAAACGTCGCCACAGGGGCCTTGTGCGCCCCGTAGTGACGATTTTGAAGGCGGAGCGGACGTAGACTTGGCGGCTGCGGAGCACACCAAAGAGGACAAAGTTGCCCGTTTCGGCAAGGCGGTAAACGTTTTGTTGATTGGTGCGATAGCGGTACTATTGGTGCTACTGTGCCTAAAAATGTTTGTGTTTACATCCGTTGCGGTGAGCGGAGGCAGTATGGAGCCCACCTATTTGCCACAGGGCGAAACGGTGCTTGTTAATCAGCTTGCAACGCCAAAGCGTTCGGACGTGGTAGTTACTTTTAAGTACGACGTAGATAGCAAAATAAAAGCCTACTTTGCAACGCAAGCGGAAGCCATGCCGGGCGGAAAGTATTTTAAGATTATTAAGCGCGTTGTGGCGATAGGCGGCGACGAAGTTTGGTTTGAAAAGATATCCGACCAAGAGTACGCCTTTGTTGTGCGCGTTGACGGCAAAAAGTATTACGAATTTTACTGCTGGGAAAGCGAGCAGACGGAGCCATTTGCACAAAGAGACAAGGGAAAGTACGTGCTTGCCCAAAGCATGGACGAAGCTAAAAGCAAATACGGCAAATACGTGGAGCAAATAACTCAAACGGTTAACGACACGGATTGGCTAAAAGAATACGACGAAAATAATCCTTACGTCGTGCCGAGCGACTGCTTTTTGGGTTTTGGCGACAATCGTGCCATAAGCGAAGATTCGCGCAGTAATTCGCTGAGAGCAATTCCGTATGCAAGGTTGCTTGGCGTGGTTATTTGATTGTTTCAAATCAAATGCAGTTTAATCGATAACGGCTACTATAAACCTGTTGCCGCAACGACAATTGCGATTATAAACCGTAAAATTACAAATTAAAAGGAGCTACCCGCTTTAGGTTAGCTCCTTATTTTTTTTTTTGTTTTATTTTTTTGTTTTTAATTCTTTTGCAATTGCTGAAAAAAATGCAATGGCAACTGCGGCTACATTTGTAGCGAAAGTGACTTTACAGCGGTTTTTTTCTTGGGTTGTTTTGCCCGCGAGGGTATTGCGTGGGGGTGTGTGCTACTTTGCGATAGGTTAACAAGCAGCGGTTGCCGCCCGAAGGTAAAACGAAGTTGAAGTGGCTTTCGAGTTGCAGCCCCAAAGTTTTGCAGGCGTTTTGTGCAATTTCCGTTTCGGATAGGTCCGTTTTGTACGCCAGCACTATTCCACCCATCTTGACGATGCGAGAGGTGTACTCTAACAAAACGTTTAGCGGAGCGACCGCACGCGCCGTTGCAACGTCGAAAACTTCGGTGTTTTTTCTTGCAAAATCTTCAGCCCTTGCGTGTACGAAAGTGGCATCGAGGTCAATTTTTTCGCATAACGTCCTGCAAAAATTGACACGCTTTTCTAAACTGTCGACGAGTGTTACGGCTACGTCGCTGCGGACGATGGCAAGTGGGATTGACGGGAAACCTGCGCCACAGCCTACGTCGCACACGGTTGCGCCCTCCTTTATTGCAATGCTTCCGCAAATGCTGTCGGCAAAGTGTTTTTCCCACACTTCCGACGGTTGGGTGATGGCAGTTAAATTATATTTTTGGTTTTCTTCAAGCAAAAAATCGCAATATGTGTTCAATTTGCTTTGCATGGAATCCGTTACGTCCAAGTTGGTTATTTGCTTAATAAATAGTTTAACGTTGTCAATCATTTTGTGTAAATATCAGTCTAATTTCGGCGTGGTTGCGCCCTGTTGCTTGCATTGCTTTTGCAAACGAATTATTTTCGTCGACGGTTGCAAATAATCGTTTTAGCCTTAAAATTGCGGTAAATTAGTGTTTTTGAGACAGGTACACTATCAATATTTGCACGTCGGCAGGGCTTACGCCGCTTATTCTGCCTGCTTGCCCGAGGTTTTGCGGACGAATTTTGTCCAGCTTTTGCCGAGCTTCTATACGCAAGCCGTCAATTGCAAAGTAGTCGATATCCAACGGAAGTTTTTTGTTTTCCAGCTTTGCCGCCTGTGCAATGGCCTCTTCTTCCTTTTGAATATATCCGCGGTATTTGCTTTGAATTTCTATTTCGTACAGGGCTGCGTCGTCGATATCTTCAAAAAAGCCGAGCGTTTTTAGGTCGTTTGCCGTTATATTAGGTCTGCGCAGCATTTCGTCCGCCGTCAATCCTGCAAGTGTGACCGCTTCCCCTTTACTTTCAAACAACGGCCCGTAAACTTTGGGGGAAACGACATTTTTCAATTCCTTTTCGGCACGGTTCAGCTGGTTGGTTTTTTCCAGGAATTTTGCGTAGCGTTCGTCGCTGACCAAGCCTATTTGTCTGCCAAGCTCCGTAAGCCGCAAGTCGGCGTTGTCCTGCCTAAGCACAAGGCGGTATTCTGCACGGCTCGTCATCATTCTGTAAGGTTCAAGCGTTTCCTTGGTGGTGATGTCGTCGATAAGCACGCCAATGTAGCTGTTGTCGCGTCGCAAAACGAAAGGTTCCTTGCCGTGAACGTACCGTTCGGCGTTTATACCGGCAACCAAGCCTTGCCCTGCTGCCTCTTCGTAACCGCTGGTGCCGTTAATTTGCCCTGCAAAAAACATGCCGGGGATTTTCTTGGACATTAACGCTGCAGTAAGCTCGGTGGCATCGATACAGTCGTATTCAATGGCGTAAGCATCGCGCATTATTTCGACGTTTTCCAGCCCCTCTATGCTGTGGTAAATTTGTGCCTGAACGCTTGCAGGCATGGATGAGGAGGCGCCTTGAACGTAAAATTCGCAAGTATCTTCCGACTCGGGTTCCAAAAATATTTGATGCCTTTCCTTGTCGGCAAAGCGCACTACTTTGTCTTCGATGCTGGGGCAATATCTTGGCCCTACGCCGTTGATGCTGCCGTTGTAAAGGGGCGCCAAATGCTTGTTTTCTAAAATAATTTTTTTAGTTTCGGGTGTGGAGTAGGTAAGGTAACAGCTGCGTTTTGTGGCAGGAATGCTATCGGTGACGTAACTGAAGGGCAGTGCGTCCTCTTCGCCGCATTGCTCTACCGTTTTGGCAAGGTCGATGGAGTTCATTCTCACCCTTGCAGGGGTTCCCGTTTTAAATCGGCGCACGGTAAAGCCCAGCTTTTGAATGGACTGTGTTAGAAAAGTTGCGTTTGCAAAGCCGTTGGGACCGCTGTTGCGTACGCATTGCCCCACAAGCGTGCGAGAATTTAGGTACACTCCGCAACACAAAACCACCGCTTTTGCCTGGTACTTAAGGTCTACCGCAGTAGTTACAACAAAGGTACCGTCTTGTTGCAAGTCAACGTCCGTTGCTTCCCCCTGCCTAAGTTGCAAGCCTGGGCAAGACTCTACGGTTTGTTTCATGTACGCGTGGTACTTGTTTTTGTCTACCTGAGCGCGCGGAGAATAGACCGCCGGACCTTTGCCGCGGTTGAGCATACGCATTTGCAGCAGGCTTTTGTCGGCATTAACTGCCATTTCGCCACCCAAAGCGTCAATTTCCTTAACTATTTGTCCTTTTGCCGTTCCGCCTATGCTTGGATTGCACGCCAAAAAAGCAACTGTATCTAAATTTGTTGCCAGCATAAGCGTTTTGCAACCGAGCCGAGCAGCAGCCAAAGCCGCTTCGCATCCTGCATGCCCTGCGCCTATTACTATTACGTCAAAATTGTCCGTCATGTTTTATTTTCCTAAGCAAAATTTGCTGTAAATTCTGTCAATTACCTCTTCGCCTGCGTTGCTACCGGTAATTTCGCCGAGAGTTTGCCAAGCAAGCTGCAAGGTGGACGCAACTACGTCCAAAGTGGCAACGTCGCATTGCTTTTGTGCCTGTATGAGGTGCTTTGCTGCCCGTTGCAAGCAATCGAGATGACGCGCGTTGGTGATCAAAAGATCGCTGTTTTCTATTTCCCCTGCGCTAAACAGGTCGTACACCGCCTCTTTGATGCATTCCACGTTGCCGCTCTTTGCCGAAACGGTTAGGCTATCCGTGCAGCATGGCAGTTCGTCGTAGAGGTCGCATTTGTTAAAGATGCGTATTTGCGGTCTTACGGTGGGGTACACCGTCCTATCTGTAGGATCGTCCGTTACGTTTAGTACCACGTCGGCACTATCGGCAGCTTTGCGCGCACGTCTTACGCCTTCCGCTTCGATAACGTCTTCGGTATTGCGAATGCCTGCGGTATCCACAAAGTTAAGTTTTACGTCTTTGTAAATAACGCTTTCGCTAAGCGTATCTCTGGTGGTGCCTTGCACGTCCGACACGATTGCCCTATCCTGCCCCAAAAGCGCATTTAGCAGGCTGGATTTGCCCACGTTTGGTCTGCCGACGATGGCTACGTCGATGCCGCTCTTGGCAATTTTGCCAAGGGTAGAGGTGGTAATGAGTGCGTTGAGCTTTTCGCAAATGCTATTTAGCTGCGCTTTAGTTTGAGATATGGTGGGGAGCTCCAAGTCCTCTTCAGGGTAGTCGAGGGTGGCTTCCGTTTGAGCAATTACGTCCAAAAGGGTGTTTTGCAATTCCGCTATTTGTTTACCCAGCTTGTTTTCCATCAAGTCCGCACCGGCCTTTGCAGCTGCAGCCGATTCGGCATCGATCATTTCTATTATACCTTCGGCGTTGGACAGGTTTTGCTTGCCGTTGATAAACGCGCGCTTGCTAAATTCTCCGTTTTGCGCAGGTGTGGCGCCTGCTTCAAGACAGGCTTGCACGACCGCTTGAGCAACCGCATTGCCGCCGTGGCAGTGGAATTCGACCATGTTTTCGCCCGTATACGACCGTGGAGCAGAAAAATATACGCACATGGCTTGCTCTGTAAAGTGCTTGGTTTGCAATTTGCCGACCTTTAGTAGGTTGGGTGATTGCGGCATTGGCGAAAAAATCTTTTTTGCAATATCTATACTTGCGTCACCGCTCATGCGAATTACAGCAATGGCGGCGCGTCCCCTTGCCGTGGACAACGCAACTATGGTAGTATTCATTGTAAAACCTCGTTTCAATAAAAACTCTTTATGCAAAGTATTTTACCACTTTCATGGATATTTCTCAACCGTTTGGCAAAACAATGATATTTTTGTTGTGAAAGCGGCAGTTTTGCTTGTGGCGGCGGAAAAGCGCCGCTCAAGTCGATCGTCGTGCGTTCATTTTTGATAAAATTCCTTTTGGCTGGTATAATGGATAATTTTTATTTACCATTTTACCGTTTTTACCGTTAAAGCGTTTCTTTTATATAAAGTCGGCTAAAAAAGTGGAATCGTATTGCCATATAAATGTTTGTTCAAATTGAAATTTCTTGTTGAAAAACTTGTCGGAATATGTTATTATACTATATATGCATTTTTCCGATGTATAGCGAGGAATTGATTATGGGAAAAATTATTGCGTTTTCTAACCAAAAAGGCGGAGTAGGCAAAACGACCACAGCTATCAACCTTGCCGCTTACGTTGCTTTGGCAGGCAAAAAGGTGCTTTTGGTGGACTTCGATCCACAAGGAAACACCACGAGCGGTTACGGCATTGAAAAAAATCAACTAAAATTGACCTGTTACGACGCCATAATGGGCGATTGTTCTGCCGCGGAAATCATCGTGGATACGTCTATACGCAATTTGCGTTTGATGCCTTGCAACATGGACCTTGCCGCTGCCGAAGTGGACCTTGTTTCTATGCCGCAAAGAGAAAGCGCGTTGAAGAGGGTTTTGACACCCATTAAAGACCGTTACGATTATATTTTCATCGATTGCCCTCCGAGCCTTGGGTTGCTTACGCTTAACGCACTTGTTGCTTGCGACAGCGTAATAATACCCATTCAGAGTGAGTTTTTTGCTTTGGAAGGTTTGAGCCAATTGATGAATACTATTAAGATAGTAAAGCAAAGGCTTAACCACGCTTTGACCATTAATGGCGTTGTGTTGACTATGTATGACACGCGCACGACCATGTCTAAACAGGTTACGGAAGAAATTTTTAAGTATTTTGGCGACAAGGTATACACTGTTCCTGTGCCGCGTAACATCAAGCTGGTAGAGTCGCCCAGTTTTGGCCTTCCCGTTGTGTCTCACGCTCCGCGTTCTAGCGGCGCCGCGGCATATTCGGCATTAGCTAAGCAATTTTTACAAAGAGAGGAATAGAAAATGGCAAACAAGGGATTAGGTAGAGGTCTTTCATCTCTTTTGGGGCTTAACGACGTAGACAACCTTACTCAACCGCAACGCACGGAGCCCATTAAAAAGGCTACCGACGAAGATAACGTGCTTAATATTTCGCTGTTGGACATTGACCCCAACTATGAGCAGCCGCGCAAAAACTTTGACGAGGCGGCATTGAAAGAGCTTGCCGACAGCATTAAGATTCACGGCG
>CAYYTD010000004.1:0-31988 GCA_964474475.1 uncultured Oscillospiraceae bacterium
AGGTTGTGGCAGCACTCATGGACGACGGCGTCATCTACAACTATAGGCAAATCACGCAAGATTTCCTTTCCTCTTGCGGCACCGTCAACTCTGCCGATTATACCCAAATCAGCAACTACACCAACAAAAACCTGCTCACTCAGGCCGTCACCTTGCAGGCAAACGCCTTTGCTCCGCAGGCAAATGGCATCGTGGCAAATAGCGTAAACTTGGCAAACCGCCTGTTTTCGCAGGCAATCTTGCCGCCAATTTTCGGCGAACAATGGTGCAACTCCTTTTGTGAAAGAAGGGTGGCGTAGCAAAGGTATAACAAAAATGAACGGTTATTGTTTTAATCGATAAAATTACAGCAACAAGCCCTACAAAATCCGCCTCCCGGCGGCGCCTCTCGGCGGCGGAAGTTTTTAATCGTCTTTTCTTTTCAAAACAGCTCCGCTACTCGATGCGGAGCTGTTTTTGTGCGGTCAGCGTTTTTCAAGCCGTCTATCGCAAAAATCGTATAGCAGTAGCCAGCCAATACACGTCCACCCTCGGTGGCGGAAGTTTTTAATCGTATCCGTCCCACAAAACAGCCTAACGCAGTTTTGTGGGACTTTTTTATATGGTCGGCATTTTCAAAACTGCTTTTTATCAGTAGTGGTGCAACAGTTACAAGTCAATACAACTCCACCCTCGGTGGTGCAACAGTAACCAGCCCTACAAAATCCGCCTCCTGGCGGCGGTGGCGGTGGCGGTATAGTATATTATTATAAATAATAATCAAAATTTTTCACCATAATACTTGCCATCGTGGGCGCAAGGTAGTATAATAATTAGGTAATAACTTTGGCATGGGAGACAAAATTATTATGTTCCGGTATTTTGCGGCAACAAGTTGGTTAATGCGTCCGTTTTTGCCTTGTGGCAAACGCGTTCTTCCTTGCACTGTTGCAACTTGCAACGGCACGGACCACGCAACGGCAACCACCACGGTGGCAACTGCCACCCTTTCACACGCCACGCAGGCAACCACTGCCACCAACATGGCAACGGCTGCAACTGCTACCCTTGCGGCAACCGCAACTACCACAACCACAACTTTATTCTCTCGCCTTTCATCGGCAAGCATCTTCAAGCAGTAGTCTGCTTTGGTGCTTGCTTTTTTTGTTGTATTAGGTTTGCAATTACCGCCAATCTACAAATAGTTAAACGGCAACTAACCAATACAAAAACCGCCTTTCGGCGGCCTACATGGGCACCTTTGGTGCGGCTGTAATCGGTTATTTAACAAAATAGCCGTGTAAATAAATCAAAAACTCAACAATAAAATTTTTTATGGGAGGAAAATTTTTAATGACAAAAAGTAACAAAATCATGCTTTGCCTGTTGCTTGCGGTCACCCTTACCTGCGCGGTAGCCCTCACTGCCCTCAGCGTAACGCCCGCCCTCACGGCACACGCAGCAAATGCAGAAAAAACGTACACCAAAGTGACGTCTGCCCAAACGGATTGGTCAGGTAACTACATCATTGTGTATGAAAAAGTGGATACGAAGGCTAACACCACAACCCCGTATGTTTTTACCGGTGTTGATTCCGCAACTGGCGGAAGCGAAACGACCACGTTGCAAGAAGATGGCTCTATCAAAATGGCGCCTATTGCTTACGTAGGGATAGCCGCATTAACCGGCACAAATGCCGGCAAATACTCCATCAAAATCGTCGGCGGAACCAACGATGGCAAGTATATTGGGCATTCTGCAAGTTCAAATGGTATGAATGTTGGTGAAACGGCGGACACTAACAGTATTTCCATAGACGACAATTCAAATGTAACCATTACTGGCGCAAGTAACGCGACGTTGAAATTTAATGATGCTGCCAATCAAATGAGATTCAGGTATTACGTGTTTGGCCAACAAGCTATCCAACTTTACAAGGAAGCCCCCTCTTGCGAGCACACTTGGTCCGCATGGACTTTCGACTACGAAGCAAGAACCAAATCTCGCACCTGCCAAACCGAAGGCGGCTGTGGCCAAACCGAAACCGTATCTTCGGCAGTTTCCGTCACCGTCAACGGCACGGCAATTACCGACTTCACTTCAACCGAAGGTATGCTCCTTGGCACCTTTACGGTAGGCAACAAAACCTTAAATGCCGAAATTCTGTTGGCTGACAGTCAAACCAACATTTGCCCGAAAGACGAAGTAACGTTGGATGTCACTCTCAACGGCTCTTCGGTTCTCAGCGAGCAAAGTGGTTACACAGTCATTTTGGACGAAACCGGAGGCAACATTTTTGATAGCAGCGACGGCAGCGTTTTGGTTGGCGACACCGCAACCACCCTTGCCTTTACGGTTACTTACACCTGCCCCACCCACGGCGGCGAAGGCAACACTCAAGCAGTTGCCAACAACGACGGCACCCACAAAGTTAACTGCGCAACCTGCGGTCAAACTCTCGAAGGTCAATCGGCAGTAGCCTGCTCCGGCGGCACTGCAACCTGCTCGGCAAAAGCAACCTGCACCGTTTGTAACGCACAATACGGCCAAGTTGCTTCTCACGATTACACCGGCACCGGCGGCGTATGCACAATGTGCGGTTACACTGCCGATGAAAACCTTGTTTTGGAAGCCTACAAACTTGCAAGAGGCGCAACCTTGGCAGGTGGTTCACACACCTTGACTGGCGTAATCACCAGCATTGATGATGCATACAGCTCTCAATATAACAACGTTACTGTAACCATCCAAGTTGGTTCTTTAACCGACAATCCCATCAAGTGCTATCGCTTGGCAGGCGGCGAAACATTGGCAGTTGGTAACAAAATTACCGTAACCGGCGAAATCACTAATTATAACGACAGCAGTATTCAATTCACCGCAGGTGCAACCTACGTTCTTGCCCCCACCACCCAAGGCGAATTCAACGTAACGCAAAGCTTTGCAGCAGTAGATGGCGGCTCCACTTTGGAAAGCAAAACCACCGGCGAGGGAGAATCGGCTACCACAACCAACACCCTTTACGTTGCATCCAACGGCACCATCAAGGTTGTTTACACAATTGCCAAAAACGATAGCATCAACGGTTTACAAGCAACCCTTGTTTACCCCGGCGAAGTATTTGAATTTGTAAGTGCCGAATCCGGCGTTTACACTCTCACCGTTACGGGCACGGCAACCACCGCAGAATCAATCAAAATTGCCTTTGACGGAATCGACAGCAACGAAAGTTACAACGCCACCGCAACCGGCATTTTGGTAACTGTAACTTACAAGCTCAAGGCTGATGTAGCCGACACAGTTCTCCAAGCCGTTACCGCCGACAACTTTGGTTTGACCATCGACCAAGCCGTAGTAATCGGCACGGGCAACGCTCAAGTCAACGTCGGCACTTCCGTCGATACAACCACCAACACCGTTTCCTTCGACAAAATCAAGACGGCAAGCATCAAGGTTAACGAAGTTGCCGCTGACGGCACCGTTACTGTAACTTACAACGCCAAAGCTCTTACGGTTGGTTTGGAATTAACAAACAACGCCCTTGTTGTTAGCAGCGAAAGCTCAGGCCAAATCACGGCAACGTGGTATAGCGACAGTGCCCGCACAACCACAATCGATGCTCCTAAAAACGTAGGTACCTACTACCTTACCGTAGCTATCACCGAATCGGCCCAATATGCAGACGTTTCTGCAAACTTCACCGTAGTAATTGATCCTTACCAAATCGACTACGATGAAATCACAGTTACCGCTACGCCCAGCGAAAAAGCATTGCAATCTGGCAAAGCAACGTGGGCAGAAGGTGACATTAAAGTTAACGTCGGCACTCTTCCCGAAGCTGCAAGCAACGTTTACACAATTACTTACGGCACGCTTGAATTTACAACAACCGGCACTCACGACATCACTGTAAAAGTTGAACTGAACAGCAACTACAAGTTTGTATCCACCGCAAGCTTTGCCACTGGCGACAGCGAAACAGTTTACAACGGCAAGGTAACCGTTACCGTATCTGCCAAGGCAATCACCCTCAGCGGAATAGTCGATGTCGACAGATACTACGACGGCACTGCAATCGACCTTTCCGGCATTACGGCAACTGTTGAAGAATCCGACGTAACTGTCAGCTTGGAAATCAAGGTTAACAATGTAGTTGTTACCGGCGAAGCCCTCAAGAACACAATTAAAAACGCAGGTGATTACACAATTGCAGTTCGTGCTTGGGTGGCAGGCAGCACCGACTATTCGGAAGTTACCGGTGATGCAGCTATTAAAATTCGTCAACTCACCTTGTCTTTCGAGGGAGTAAGCATTACTTACAGCGGCAGCACGGTTTCTTGGACGGCAGTTACCAAGGCTTACGGGGCAGACGAAACCCAACTTGTTGACATTACTACTACTGCTTTCAGCGGACTTACGCTTACCTACCAAGTAACCAACGGTACCGTTCACGGCGATGCCATTACTGGTGAAAACCTTTCCTTCGATGCAAGTACAGTAGAATGGACTGCAGCACTTTCTCTTAAAGTTACCGCTAGCGACACAACCAACTTCATTGCAGGTTCTACAGACCTTGCAACGTTGTATCAAGTAACATTCACAAGCAAAGAGGGCGATCCTGCAGTTAGCGTTGCAACGCAAAAAGTATTTGCAGGACAAACCGCAACCGAACCCTCTCCCGCTCCTTCACAAGAAGGTTACCGCTTCGTTTGTTGGCAGATTGTCGACGGTGAAACCGCAACGAATTTTGATTTTACAACCGCAATCACAGCTCATACCACCCTCACTGCAAAATGGGTAGAAGTGTGGACCATCACTTGGAACAACAACGACGACACCACAATTACAACCCAAACCGTAGATGTAGCTGAAAACGCTAAGGTTAGCCGCACAACCGCCCCCGACTATCAAGGCGGCGACAACGAACGTTTCCATTATACTTGGACTGGTTGGAAAGTTGGCGAAACTGCCTACGGAACCGATGCAGAAATCCCCGTAAGCGGCAACACGACCATCACGGCAACCTTTGAAATCACACACAAAACATTCTTCATTACCTTTGTGGTTAAAAAACCCTCTGGAGAAGAACTACAAAGGGTTGTAACTGCGACTTGTGAAGTTGACCAAGATTTGGAACGATACACCCAAGATAGTTATCTCCAAGCCGCAATGGCCCAAAGACCATGGCACACCCTGTCCGCTTGGCAATATAACGGCACGGAAGTTGCCGACATGGATGCGCTCGTTGCAATCGTTCCCACAAATGTGTACCAAATTACCCTCACTGCACAACACATCCTTTCCGTTGGCAAAGGTAACGTAAACGGCGATGCCGCCGTTAACGTGAACGACATCTCGTTGTACCGTCAATACATCGTTGGTGGTTACGCAATCACCGCCGTTGAAGCAGGTTCCGAATGGACAACCGCAAATGCAGAAGGTTACTCCGCAGAAATGAGCTACTTCCTCAAGTCCGTTGCCAAACTGGATAGCGACGACGAACACGAAGACGTTCGCGACGTAGTCGTCATCCGTATGGCACTTGTTGGCGGTTACGGCTGGAAGATTGAAAGCGGCGCAATCGTTGTCGACAGCGGTTCTTCCGCTCCTGCAGGCGGCGAAGGCCAACAACAAAGTTCTCGTCAACAAGCTCTCCCCATCACCCTTGGCGGAAGAAAGTTTGAACAAGAATAACAAAATTTTTCTCTCACAAATATTCATCTTGAAACCACCGATTTAACGGAGCCAACGGTTTGGACTGGCCAAAAGTTTGCCCGAACCGCAGGGGTTTCGGACAATTTGCCCGAACCGCCGATTCAACGGAACTAACTAAATCGCAGTTTTAATCGAGCCAACGATTCGGCAGGCGGTTCACTCGAATTAACGATTCAACGAAATCAATGGTTTCATCTAACCACACCAAAGATTTAGCATTAAGCTAAAAAACAATAGTCTTGCTTCCCCTGCTTGGGGGAGCAAGACCTATCTTCGGAAGAAGGTAATTACTTTAACCGAGGAAATTTTGAATTCCACTTGTCATTTGGCTTTTGTCCAAACCCCACTTGCTTTTTGGACTTTTACTGGAAATTTTACCTAGCTCACCCTGCTCTTTTCGGCTTTCGACTGCAAATTCACTTACCTTTTGGACTTTTGCTGGAAATTTTACTCCGTTCAACCGTGATTTTCAGTTTTTTGTTTGAAATTCGCACCTTTCAAAGCACCTTTTTGGGCTTTCGTTCTAAAATTCACTTGCCATTTTGGCTTTTATTTGATAATTTATGAAATATTTTTGCATTGCACTGGCTTTTGCCCTTGTTGTGGCGGTGTTTTGTCCCTTGCCCACGGCGTATGCGGCGCAAAACCCCACAATATCTTTCAGCGGCAAAATGCTTGACGACGGAAATTTGCAAATCACCGTCAACCTAAAAAACAACACGGGCATCAGCGAAGCGTTGTTTCAGCTGGTGTACGACACGTCCGCCCTGCAGTATCTCGGTCACGACAAGGGTAGCGCCCTTTCTTCGCTTGGCTTTTTGGCAACGGGCAACGAAGTGGCAACCACCGAAGTTAAGTTTTTGTATTACACCGACGACTTTGCTTGCGACACCTCCAACGGCACCATGCTAACGCTGCTTTTCAAGCCGCTCGATCTTTCCGGCGACTGCCGTGTATCTTTCAAGTACAAGCGCAACAAGGACGTATTTGCTTACAAAAACGACAAGCAAGTTTTCGTTAACCCCATCATCCATTACGCCAACGTAGCCATGGACCCCACGATGGAAGAACCCACCGTTAGCACCGTTACCAAGCCGCAAGAGCTTGCCGACGACACAAAGCTTGCCATTACCGTGTCCGTAGTGGTGTGCCTTGCCACACTGCTGGTGGTATTGTTGGTGGTGCGCCGTTACCAAGCCGCACGCAACCGCAAGCCTGCCAATAGCCCTGCCGACAAGCAGTAATCGCCCTGTTTGTATTGTAGCCGCCCTGTTTTGCAGCACTTCACTCCAAAAAGAAAATATGGCTTGCCCCAATGGCGGTTTCAAGTTGGCATATTTCTTGCGCCAAGCCGACTTTTTCGGCAAAAATGCCGTTGTTTGTTCCAAAGGAAATTCATTGCCCGTTAACAAGGCAATTTGCACTTTTTTGCACCAAAGAAAGCCCGTATTATTAAAGGATAACGATATAATATATATAATTTACCGATAGGGAAAATTTTGCTATGAAAAAATTGACGAAAAACGTTACTTTATTTGCTCTAATTGCCGTTTTGGTTTTGACCGTTGCGTTGTGCGCAGTCACGTCGTTCACTGCACATGCCGACGAACTCCCACAAGTAAAAGCGGAAGACAAAACGGTGCACAGAGGTCAGCGTTTCACAGTAAAACTTGCATTAAGCAACAATAGTGGGCTTGCCGCTCTCAACCTTTCCGTTAGGTTCAACAGGGACGTTTTCACCTTGGTGGACGTGACTCGTGGCGATGCTTTGCCCACACTCACCTTTACGCCGGGCGGCAATTACGCCGCAGAGTCCTTCGGCTTGTTGTGGGACGGCATTGGCACGCCCGACTACACCAACGGCACTTTGATAACGCTCACCTTCGACAGTAACATCGCCGCCACCCCCGGTTCGTACGATATTTTGGTGGATTACGTGCCCAACAACACCTTGGCAAGCTACGGCAAAATGCAACCGATCACCACGGTAAAAGGCACGGTAGACCTGCAAAAGGGAGAGTATACCGCCATCTACCGCGATTGGAACGATAAAGTGCTGTACGAAAAGGATTTCAACGAAGACGCCGTTCCCACCTTTGCAGGAGAAACCAACCCTTCACGCCCCGAAGACGACAAGTACGTGTACACCTGGACGGGCAAGTGGCTAAACGCCGTTGCACAAAACCCCAACGAGCTTATTTTCGTTGCCGAGTACAGCCTTACTCCGCAGCAATACCAGCTCGACTACTACGTTGCCGACAGTATCGACGGCGAGTTGAAGCTTGCCGAAGATTATTCTTGCATTTGCGATTACGATTCTCAAATAGAGTTTGCCGCACCCTTCAAAGCCAACTACACCTTTATGGGTTGGTACACCGACAAGGCGTTCACGCAAAAGTTCTCTCAAAACATGCCCGCGCACGATTTAGAACTGTACGGCTATTACAAGTTAAGCGTGCGTTTGCAAGCACCCACCGTGCGCCTTAATTACGTTGGCGCAAGCAACGGTTTGTTGCTTGTCGACGTCAACTTGGAAGATAATATTGGCATTTGCGACATGAAGCTCACTCTTCAGTACGACCGCAACGCTCTTACGCTTGTGGGTGTAGACAAGGGCGATGCGCTTGCAAGCCGCAATTTCCACCACACCAACGTGAATACCGATTTAGGCTACGCCTACTACCCCTTCACCTTCACTTGGACGGCGCCCTCTTTTTCTTCCTCTAACGACTACGGCAACGGCAAGCTGCTCACCCTCAAGTTTGCGGCAAAAGCCAACGTAGAAATTAAGGGTTACGAGGTAACCGTCGGTTACAATACCGCATCGGACGTAGACTACGTTGACGGCAGCGGCAATAAGTGGATGTCCATGCTTAACGTTTACGGCTGCTCGGTACCCATCGGCACCATAAATTCGTGGCAGGAAGTAACCGAAGAGGGCAACGTGCCCATCGACGTGGAAAGCACAAACGACATGCCCTCCAACGTGCAACTTAAGGTAGAGTATGTTGCGGACAAGGCAGGGGTAGACTTGGAAGACAAGTTTGCCGCCGCACTTGGCACCAGTGACGAAATTAAGGCAGTTTACGGCACCAGCCTTGTGGTGGACGGTGTTCAGGTAGCGCCCAAC
Source organism: uncultured Oscillospiraceae bacterium (assembly GCA_964474475.1). Taxonomy (GTDB): domain Bacteria; phylum Bacillota; class Clostridia; order Christensenellales; family CAG-314; genus Fimimonas. The sequence goes on from CAYYTD010000004.1 coordinate 8,825, forward strand.
GGCAACTTGACCGTCCGCATCAAGCTTTCGCAAAAGCAAGCCGATTGCAAGAGCCTCAAGGTGTATTTCGTCAACGACGAGGGCGAACTTGCCGTAAAGGAAAGTTCTGTGCAGGACGGCTACGTCGTGTTTGAAACGGACCATCTCGGCAGGTGGTACCTAACGGGCGAAATTCAACAATACACCCCCGATTCCGTCACGCTTGCGCTCATTTTGGTTTCGCTGTTTGCACTCATTTTGTTGGTTTATGCAATTATCGTAACCGTAAAGGCGCAAAAGGGCAAAAAAGCCGTTAACTACGTCGACGGCGGAGGTGAGGGCGAGTGATGGACGTGAATTGTTTCGCTTCCTTGCCCCTTTCCAGTTACACCGTTCACTCTTCCGACTGCCTTGGTTGGATTATGGCAGCCGCCAACGTGGTTATGGCACTGCTGCTGGTAAGCGTAACTTTCGTGCGCATCAACGGCGGTTTTAGGGCGTTTGGAATAGTCCTTTCCGTTTTGTGCTTTGCCTGTTCGGTAGTCGTGTTTGTCCTTCACCGATGCGTGTTTGTGTACGCATTGTCGGCAATGAGTTGCCTCATGTTCGTCATGCTAATGGTGGTGTTCGCAGGCAAGGGAGAACCCTCTTCCTTGGTAGGCTCAAGCGGTTGCTACGTCATCAACGAAGCAAATTCCGCCTTTACCTTTGCCTTGTACGACGAGCAAAAGCGTTGCTTGGCAAAGTCTGCTCAGAGCTATTCCGATTTGACTGCGGTCAAGAACGCCATCGAGGCTTGCCGCACTTCGGCAAGAGCCGCTCGCGTTTGCGACGAAACGGCAAAACTCGTGCAGGAAGTGGATTACCCCAAGTTTTTGGTGGAAAAACAGGGCAAAAAATGCCTTTTCAAGTTCGTATTGCAAGAGGGCGTCGTGTCCGTTATTTCGGCGGAATATTCTTCGCCCCAAGCGTGCCGTAGGGCAATGCACCGCATTTTGGCGTGTATTGCATCTACTAAAACGTACGTGCGCAACGGCAAAAAGTAATTTTGGTGCTTTGACAGGCTTAAATAACGGCAAAGCTAATTGACGGGCAACGACAAAGCCGAGTAAAGTCAACGGTAAAGCCGATGGACGGGCAATGGTTAAGCTGATTAAAGTTAGTGGCAAAGCTAACTGGCTGGCAACACGGTAATGCTGCACGGCAAGGTTATTCGGCGGATAATAGCAAAGTTGCACGGCAAGTAGGCACGAGATAGCCGTATCGGCGTAATCGTGTAAATTAAAAAAAAGCGGCACCTGCCGTTCACAACGTGCGTATTGCAACGTTCATTTGAAATTTCAAGAGTAAAGTAAAAGGGCTACGAAAAAATCGTAGTCCTTTTTACACCCCGTTTAGCGTGGCAAATACGTTGTTCAAGCTGCCGTTAGAGGCGGAATTGTTGCTTGTGCAACAGCGGTTGCCGTAGTAGCAGTTGAGGAGTAGTATCACAAAGGCAATAATCAGTCCGTTGGTTAGGGATAGGTTGTTGCCCTTGTCCAGCACGGCGTACAGCAACAGCAAGTAAAGTAAACTGCGCGATATATTCATGTAGTAACCTCTGTCTTACAATATTCGTTTATGTTTTACTATATGCGTTAATTTTCGACTTAATTTAGGATTTATAATGGCACAAAAAGGTTTGGCGTCACAGCGCGGTTAGGCTGACGACTGCCGCATGGAGGAATTTATGATAACCGCAACAGCCGAAGTTTTGCAAGATCTCGATTGCTACTTGCCCGACGACTCATCCGTAAGCAAAATTGCACGGCTTTTTTCGGTTTTTTCGGATGAATCGCGCATACGGCTGCTTTCCGCCTTGGCAATTTCGCCCCTTTGCGTAACGGATTTGGCAACCATACTCAAAATGAACCAAACCACCGTTTCCCATCAGCTGAGAATTTTGCGCGATATGAACGTGGTGCAATGTTTGCGCCAAGGCAAGGTGTTGCAGTACAAAATAAGCAACGCCAAAATCAACGAAATTCTCCTTGTCGGCGTGGAATGTTTGGGCTATTGACTGCGGTTGTTTCAAAGTTGTGTAAAAAACAACACAAAAGTTAATTCGTTAGGTAAAAAATACGTAACAAATCGTAAAATTGTGCTATAATTATCTTACAGGCAAGCGGTCGTTTCCGCGGAGGGTATAATTATGTACAAGAATATCGTTTTCGACATATACGGAACTTTGGTCGACGTCAATACCGACGAGTCCTCTTTGGATAGGTGGGCACAGTTGGCAAAGGTTATGGCGTTTTACGGTGTAAATTACAGCGCGGCAGAGCTGTGCGGCGGATATTTCGGCTTGTGCAAAAAATACATGGACGAAGGCATGCAAAAGAGAGAGTATCCCGAAGTAGACGTGGTCAAGGTGTTCGTCGATTTGTTTGCCAACAAGGGCAAAAAGGTAAGTGAGGCTTTTGCTGAACGCATAGCTCAACAATTTAGAATTTTCACCCTCAACCACCTTGCTTTGTATCCCAACGTAGAGGAAACGCTTACGGAGCTAAAACGCCGTGGCAAAAAGTTGTACGTCCTGTCCAATGCACAGGCAGCTTTCACCAAGGTAGAGTTGTCCACGCTGGGCTTAACGGGACATTTTGCCGGCATTGCCTATTCTTCCGACTACGGTTGTGCCAAGCCCTCTGCCGAGTTTTTCGACAGATTCGTTGCCAAGTACAAGCTCAACAAGGAAGAAACTTTGTACGTGGGCAACGACGCCCGTTGCGACGTAGACGGCGCCAACAACGCAGGCATCCATTGCTTGTGGATCAAGTCCAACTTGACGGACGGCAACGTAAAACCCGCCACCAAGCCACGCTTTACGGTGGAAGACGGCGACTTTGCCAAAATTCTTTCGGCAACGGACGAGGCGGAATAACCGCACGACGGTTGCAAGTGCTGCTTGCAATGCACGGCGGCGGTCGTTTGTGACGGCTGTTGTTAGTATGGCTATCCCTTGCAACGGCTATTCTTTGCGGCAGGTCTGTTTCGTTGTAGTTCACTTGTTTTTGGATGCAATTTTGGTAATTGTTTTGCAGTAATTTCGGTATTGTTTAATGGCTGCTTGCGCAGGAAAACCGCCACACGGTATTCAAAACCACATCGTTAAGTCAATAATTACAAATAAAACCGCAGTCGAATTAACGGCTGCGGTTTCGTTTGCACAAGTTACCAACGTAATTTGCTTAAAAAGCTGTAATTTTTCAAAGTCTGCAAAGGAGCAATTAACCGCGATGTTCTTCGTGGCTATTTGCCGTTTGGCAGCGTGTATGTAAAGTTTCTTCAAGAGTATTTTGCCGCAAATGGCAAAATTTCAACGGCCAAGTGATTACTGCAAGGCTATTTGTCACAAATTTTCTTGCCGTTTTCGTAAACAAGGGTTATCCCCTCTCCCCGCACCAAGTATCCGCGCTTTGCAAAGGCAAAGGAGGGTTCGTCCGACCAAGAGTCGGAGTAGTAACATTCAAGGGGAAGGTCGCCAAATTCTTGTCGGTATCTAACCACCTTTTCTTCTCCGTAACAGTGCTTTCCGTTGGCGGTTTTGCAGGTTTTTACGTCCTTTTCCGTCGCCAAGCACTTCACGCCCAACCTGCGGCAGGCAGGCTCAACGATAAACGCAGGCGATGCAGAAATAATCACGTCCTCATCCGTGCGCGTGTCAAGGTACCATTTTTGCACGTGTTTAATATTTTTATCCCAAAATTTTTCAATATTTTTGCTTTTGTTGGGCACAAAAAGTAAAAACAATTCCAGCCCGTCAAGGTAGCGATGCTTGTTTATTATTTTCAGTGTAAAAAGTACGCTCAGCACAAGCAGCATCGGCAGCAATAAAATCAAGTAAGGAAAGCGCAACAAGCAGTAGGCAAAGAACCGCCTCACGCTGTTTCCTTTCAGTATAGTTTTGTCAAAATCGTATCCATTCATAATTCGTCCGTTCGTTGAGCATTAACTTTTGTTTTTGGTTCGTCGTTGTTCTCAACGTTTACTAAATTTTGATTTTTTTTAGTGTCAAACACCCCTTATTTGTGCGTTGGGCAGATATTTGCGTACCACTTCAAGGTAATGTTTAAGGGTTTCTTCGTCCACACCGATAGTGCTTCCGTCAATCAAATCTCCGCTGTTTACAAATTGTTGCAAGTAGTATTTTTCACTTCCTGCAATCCACTCGGCAAGCTTTTCCATCGATTTCTCATCGTGGTAGGTTGCCGTCACGGTGGTGCGGAATTCAAAGTCAATCATCTTTTGGCTCATCAAAAAGTCCACCGACCTTTCAACGGCGCTCAATTCAACATTCGTCCCTGCCGTAGCGGAGTACTTTTCTTTGCAGTTTTTAACGTCCATTGCAACGTAGTCTATCAATTTCAGCTCCACCAACTCCATTAGCTTTTCGGGAAAGCTGCCGTTGGTGTCCAGTTTTACTGCGTATCCCAGACTTTTAACCTCTTGCAAAAAGTCCTTTACGTCCAGTTGCAACAGCGGTTCACCGCCCGTCAGGCACACGCCTTCCAGTACGCCTTTGCGCTTGCGCAAAAATTCCAAAATTGATTGTTCCGTCGGGTTTTGGCAGTTTCTGCCCTCCACTAGCGATGCATTGTGGCAAAAGGGGCAGCGGAAGTTGCAGCCGAGCGTAAACACCGTGCAAGCAATTTTTTCGGGATAGTCGAGTAAAGTAAGGTTAATCAAACCGCCTATTTTCATTTGGCGCACTCCTCGGCTTTCAGCTTGCAAAGCTCAACGGCAATTTGCGATGCGAGTTTTGCGTTGTTGAAAACTAGCTCGATGTTCGTGTTAAGGCTGTTTCCGCCCGTCAATTGTTGTATTTTGTCCAGCAAAAAGGGCGTAATGTTTTTGCCGCTTATCCCCATCGAATCAGCCAAGCCAAGGGCTTCGCTTATTGCTTCGTCAATTACTTTTTCGTCCATGGCGTACTGCTGCGGCACGGGGTTTGCAACAAGCATACCGCCCTGCAAACCTACGGCGTTTTTGCAAAAGAAGGCTTCGGCAATTTGTTTGGGAGTGTCCAACTTGTAGTTAGTCTTAAAGCCGCTTTTCCTTGTGTAAAAAGCAGGCATTTCCTCTGTTTGGTAGCCCACAACGGGCACCCCTCTCGTTTCAAGGCATTCAAGGGTAAGGCCAATGTCCAATATAGATTTTGCGCCTGCGCAAACTACCATTACGTTGGTTTGTTGTAATTCGTCCAAATCGGCGGAAATATCCATCGTTTTTTCCGAACCCCGATGCGCTCCGCCTATTCCGCCCGTGGCAAACACCTCAATACCTGCAAGGGATGCAACATACATCGTTGCGGCAACGGTGGTGGCGCCGTTGGCTTTTTGAGCGACGACGAAGGGAATGTCCCTTCTCGACACTTTGGTTACGGCAGTTCCCTCTTTGCCCAGCAGGACGATTTGTTCTTCCGAGCAGCCTACGGTCAATTTTCCGCCAATAATGGCAATGGTTGCAGGCACACAGCCGCTTTCTCTAACGATTTTTTCCACCGCAAGGGCAGTCTCTACGTTTTTGGGGTAGGGCATTCCGTGAGATATAATGGTGGATTCAAGCGCCACCACGGGCAAGCCGACCTCCAAGGCGCGCTGCACTTCGTCGGATATGCAAAGGTATTTGTTCATAGTCGCCTCTGTTGCAAGTAATTTGTGTTTGGCTCGGCATTGTCGTTTACACAACGGTAACTTTTGCCGCCCTTTGATGGCAACCAACGTAGCTGCCGCCACCAACGCTTTTATTATGGCACGACAAGCCCGTCTTGTCAACTTTGCATGGCTTTCTCTGTCCAAATTTAGCAATTGGACAGGAAAAAATTCCAAAGCTCTTGTAAAGTGGCACTTATGAGGATATAATATGAGGGTATAATGTATGGTGAGCCCACGTAGCCAAAGCACGCTCGTTGCTCCCCTCAAAGGAGCACACAACGGCGCAAATTGTCTTAACAATACTTTACAAACACTTTACATTGCTTGACAAAAGGTGTATAATTGCCATAATGCGAAATTTGTGGATTTGTCAAAAGCAAGCGTTCCAAAGGGCGGTTTTCTTCCAAAACTTACCTCAAAAGCACGGGTTTTTGCACAAAATCGTTGTTTAAGAGGTTTTTCTTGAACACAACGATTTTGCAATGTTCGGGCACTTGGTTCAACGCACAAGGTTTGTAATGATAACTTCGCAATCGCTAATCGATGCCTTTTGGAGGACGAAAATGAGAAAAACAAAAATTATTTGTACTTTAGGCCCTGCAAGTACCACCTACGAACAGCTCAAAGGAATGGCGCTTGCCGGAATGAACGTGGCACGTATCAACATGAGTCACGGCACTTATGAAGAGCATCAAGTAAAAATAGACAACGTAAAAAAGATTCGCCGCAATTTGGGCTTGCCCATTCCCATCATGATTGACACCAAAGGTCCGGAAGTACGTATCGGCACCTTCGTCAATGGCAAAATAAACGTAACCGAGGGTATGAAGTTCGACATCGTCAACGAGGAAATCGAAGGGGACGAAACTCGCGTATCCGTCAGCTATAAAGAGTTGTACAAGGATATCTCTCCCGATAGCACCGTTTTGATGAACGATGGTTTGCTTATCTTCAAGGTTATCGGCATTGAGGAGGGTATTATCCACACCGTAGCGCAAAACAGCGGTGTTTTGTCCGATCGCAAAGGCTTGTTCGTGCCGGGCGTAAAGCTCAACATGCCCTTCCTGTCCGAACAAGACAAGCACGACTTGGATTTCGGCGTAAAAAACGGCGCCGAACTTTACGCAGCAAGTTTCGTGCAAGATAAGCAAAGCATAATCGACATTCGCAACTATCTTGCAAGTAAAGGTGCCAAAGACGCTTGCATCGTGTCCAAGATTGAGAGTCAAAGCGGACTTAACAACATTGACGAAATCATCGAGGCATCGGACGGCATAATGGTCGCCCGCGGAGATTTGGGCGTAGAGTGCCCCTACGAGCAACTGCCGGCAATTCAAAAGATGCTTATCACCAAGAGCCGCATGGCGGGCAAGTTCGTCATCACTGCAACGGAAATGCTGGAAAGCATGGTAACCAAGTTGAGGCCCACCCGTGCGGAAATCATCGACGTCGCCAACGCCGTTTACGACGGCTCAAGCTGCGTAATGCTGTCCGCCGAGAGCGCCGTTGGTATCAGCCCGTCCAATACCATTGCAACCATGGCACGCATTGCGGAAGAGGCAGAAAAGAACGTCGATTACCGCCACATGTACACCCATTCGCCCTTTAAGCTTATCGACAACACCGACGCCATGTCTCACGCCGCAGTCAACACGGCTTTCGACATCGACGCCAAAGCCATCGTGGTGTATACCCACAGCGGAACTTCCGCTCGTATGGTCTCTCGCTTCCGTCCTTCCGTGCCCATCGTGGCAATGACCAGTAGCGACAAGGTTTACAACCAATTGTCCACCAGCTGGGGCGTAGTTCCCACCGTTTGCCAAACCTTCGACAACACCGATGACATGTTCATTCATGCCGAAGAAACTGTCAAAAAGCTCGGTTTTGCCAAGGAAGGCGACAACATCGTCATCACGGCAGGCGTGCCCCTCGGCAAACGTATAGGAACCAACATGATCAAGGTTGCCACGCTGGAGTAAAGTATTTGCAATAGGGCAATTTAGCACGACTTGCGCCCAAGTCGGCACGACGGGCAAAAATAAATTGTGAAACTAAAACTCTCCCAACTAATGGGGCACACAAGCTTGCGTTAGCAGAGTAGATAGGCGGTTAACAGCCACAAATATGGCTTAAAAAGCACAGCTAATAACTGTCACGTATAGTTAATAACCCCCAAAACACAATTAACAATCAAAAAAAGCGATTTGAATTGTCAAGTTCAAATCGCTTTTGTTTTTGCGTTATTCGTAACGGTAATATTTGTCGATTGCCGCGTTTTTTCTTTGCATTCGGTTTCGTTTTGCAAGGATTTTGCTTGTCGGTGCAAATAGTTAGGAACGGAAAATCATTTTAATCAGTTGGCCAAGTTTCGGCTTGTTGCCGTAGTTAAGCACGCCCACGCGGTAAATTTTTGCCGACAAAATGCCTATCAGCACTGCCGATATTACCAATACCGCTGCGGAAATTATTATTTCGTAAGGGAGAACCACGCTCATGGCTATTCGCGTAAACATTGCCATTGGGGACGTAAGGGGAAAGTAGGAGCAAATTTTCATTAGCAAGCTGTCCACCGTTCCGCCCGAAACGGAAAAAATTACAACCATAAACCCTGCAACGAAGAGCAAAGTAAGAGGCATTACGGCGGTGTTTACGTCCTCCGTTTTAGATACCATCGAGCCCGTCGCTCCGTACAAAAAGGCGTACACGAAGAATCCCAGCACGAAGAACAAAAGCATGTAAAGCAGCAAATCTATCGGCATGTCGAATATCGAGCAGATAATGGGGTTGCTTTGCCAATAGGCTTTGTTTAGGTTAAAAAAGAGCACTGCCGAGCCGAAAATACACAACAGCTGCACGAATCCCGCAATGCAAGCGGCAATTACCTTGCCAAACATCATCGGGGTGGGTTTTACGCTGGTCACAAGCAGCTCCATCGAGCGGTTTCCCTTTTCGCCTGCAACGCCGGTGGCAACCATTTGCCCGTATAGCAAAATTACCATGTACAGGGCAAAAATCATCACGTAGGTGTAAAAGAAATTTTGCATTTGGTCTTTGCCGAGGTTTACCGTTGCGCCTTGTGCCTCGGTAGACATTATCAACTGTGCGTCTTCTGCCGAAAGTCCGCTTTGCATTAGCGCGTTTGCACGGTATACGGAAGTTAACAGGGCTTGGCACAAGGCGGAATTCGTGTCGTAAACGGACAGGTTGTTTACCAAGTAGGTAAAGGAGAGTAAGTCGGCGTTCACAATCACGGCGCAAGCGGCTTTTCCTTCGGAAATCTGCTTTTTAATTGATTCATCGTCCTTTGGCGCAATTTTAATTTCGTAGTTTTCAAAGGCGGCAACAAAGGAGGGTGCCAACGTTTGTGCAAGCGATTGGTCGTCGCTTACAAGTAGCATCGTCTCCTTTTCTTGCAGGGTGGTAGTGCCAATCAGGTCGGCAATTCGCGGATAAAACATCACCAAGGCGATGGCTATCACAAGCACCAACGTTACGCCCACGAATATTTTGTTTTTGTAGTAGTTTTTGAGTTCAAAACTCAACACGGTACCAAAGTTTTTCATTTTTATTTTTATGAGCTTAACGCAATCGTTGCGTTTCGTCGTAGCCGCATTTGGTGTTTTTTTGCGGCTTGTTGCCGTAATAAGTTTACGCCATGGCGGCAGTTATTTTGTGTATTCCACGAACACGTCGTTAAGGGAAGGTTCAAAAATTTTAATTTCGTCAACGCGGTATTTAATGGTGAACATCGCCGTCAGTGTGCGCGCGTTTTCTTCGTTTTCGGCAGTCACAAGTAGTTCGTCGTCGCCGATTTTTTGCACCAAAGAGGGGTACTGCTTCATTATTTCGTCCGCCTGTTCGGATCGCACGAACAACTTGTTTCGCGGATAGTTGCGTTTAATTTCTTTCAAGTTGCCTTGCAAAACGATTTTGCCTTCCTTCAAGATGGCAATGTCGTCGCAAAATTCTTCAACGTAATTCATTTGGTGGCTGCTAAACAGCACGATTTTGTCCTTTGCAATTTCCTCTTTTATTACGTTTTTAAGCGTCAACGCGTTCACCGGGTCCAATCCGGAAAAAGGCTCGTCCAGTATTATCACTTCGGGATCGTGCGCCAATGCGGTTATCAGTTGAATTTTTTGCTGATTCCCCTTGGACAGCGTTTCCAGCTTTTTGTTGCGGTATTGAAATACGTCGAGTTTTTCCAGCCAATAGTCCACCGCCTGCATTGCTTCGGCTTTTTTCATTCCTTTCAGCATTGCAAAGTAAACCAATTGTTCGGCGACCAATTTTTTGGGGTAAAGCCCTCTTTCTTCTGGCAAGTAACCGATTTTAACGGAGTTACCGTCTATCTGCTTGCCATCCAAGCATATTTCCCCTTCGTCTTGCGGAAAAACGCCCAAAATTATGCGTATGGTGGTGGTTTTGCCGGCTCCGTTCCGCCCCAACAAGCCAAACGCCTTGCCGGACGTAGCGGCAAAAGTCACCCCGTTCAACACCTTTTTGTCGCCGAAGTTTTTGGATATCGAGTTTACAGTCAGTATCATGTTTTCACCTTGTCATTTAACGGCGGTGCAAAGCCCGTCGGATATCCTAAACAGGCTGTAATCCACCCTGTCAAGCATCTCTTGCGGTATGCTCGTGGCAGAAGTAAGCAATATTTGCAAGTCTTTGTCAAAGTTCAACAGGCGTTTTTGTCGTGTCACGTCCAGTTCCGAAAGCACGTCGTCCAGCACCAGCACTGGATATTCGCCTATTATTTCCTTGAAAATCAACAGCTCTGCAAGTTTCAACGATAACGCCGCCGTTCTTTGCTGTCCTCTGCTGCCAAAGGATCTAACGTCCACGTCGTTAATTTTCAGTATTACGTCGTCGCGCTGGCAGCCTGCGGTGGTAAATTTTGCCGCAAAGTCTTTTTCCAAGTTGGCTTGAAGTGTTTTTAGGTAGTTTTCCGCTATTTCCGCCACGCTTTCACCGGCAATTTGAGTGCTGTATTTCACAAATAGACATTCTTTGTCGTCGGACAAGGTATAGTGCGTTTGCTTTGCTAGCGACGTCAGCCTGTCGCAAAAGCGTTTTCTTTTGGCTATCACCTTTGCGCCCTCTTCGGCAATTTGCTTGTCCCACACGAACACGCTGTCTTTAATTTCGGCAAGCGAAAGGCTTTTGAGTAGATTGTTTCTTTGCGCAAGGGCTTTGTTAAATCGAGTAAGGCTGTAAAAGTAATTTTTGTCCGTTTGACACAAGTCCACGTCCAAAAAGCGCCGTCTTTCGGCAGGGGAGGAGGATATTATTCTTATTTCGTTGGGAGAAAAATAAATGCAGTTCAAGTAGCCCATCAACTCCCCTATGCGAGCAATGGGCACCGAGTTAACCTCAACCTTCTTTTTTTCTCCTGCCGCAAGGTAAAAGGCCACGTCGCCGTCGCCGTATCGGCAAGAATAATCCACTTTTACGTAAGCTTTTTGCTGCCCCCAGGCTATCAAATCTTTGTCTTTGTCCGTCCGCGGGCTTTTCCCAATCGAGCACAAACACACGCATTCTACCAAGTTGGTTTTTCCTTGCGCGTTGTCCCCTTCGAATATATTAAGTCCGCCGCTAAGACGAATTTTTTGTCGGTGCAGATTTCTGTACCCTGCCAAAGATATCTCGTTCACTTTCATAACGCCATTCTATCACAACCGTCGCCGTTTGTCGAGTTTATTTGTGTCTTTGGTTTTGTGCGGTTTAACGCTTTTGTAAAATTGCCGCAAGAGCGCCCGCGTCTTTTCACGCTCTCTCACGCCACCAACGCCGTTATTTTTGCTAGCGGACATTTAGCTGATTTGGCTGCAAATAGCCAAATTAACGCCTTCTGCGCCCCCAAAAAGGACAAATAGACAAAAAGCTGCGGCAAAGTTGCAAAAAATCGTATACAAAAGATATTTTATATGATATAATATATAAAAATATAATTAGGCGCAAAGTGTTTTGGTCGTGCCAAGACTTTTGCACCAAGAAAGGAGAACGCGCTATGGCGGTAAAAAACGTCGAGTATTCGGAAGAGCAAATTCAGGTACTGGAAGGGTTGGAGCCTGTTCGCAAGAGACCAGGTATGTACATCGGTTCTACCGATACCAAGGGGTTGCATCACCTTGCGGTGGAAATTGTTGACAACTCAATTGACGAGGCACTTGCCGGATATTGCAACAACATTTACGTTATTATTAACGAAGACGGCAGTCTCACCGTCGACGACGACGGCCGCGGCATTCCTTGCGGTATTCACAAGAAGGAAAAGGTTTCCGCAGTGGAGTTGTGTCTTACCAAACTGCACGCCGGCGGCAAATTCGGCGGCGGCGGATACAAAATCAGCGGCGGCTTGCACGGCGTCGGCTTAAGCTGCGTCAACGCTTTGTCCGAGTGGCTTGTGGTCGAGGTTTTCCAAGACGGTAACCATCATTATCAAAAGTACCACAGGGGCGTGCCTGACGAGAGACTCAAGGTTATCGGTGAAGCGGACCACACGGGTACCAAAATTACTTTCATGCCGGACGACGAAATTTTTGAAACTACCGAGTGGGAGTACGAAAGGCTCAAGAACCGCCTGCGTGAAGTTGCTTACCTCAACAAGGGTATCAACATAGTGCTAAAGGACAACCGAGACAGCCGCTTGCGTAGCGAAACTTTCTGCTACGAAGGTGGCTTGGCTGAATTCGTCGAGAACTACAATCGTTCCAAAAACGTCATTTTCCCCTCTCCGCTGTATATCGACAAGTCGGTAAAAGAGGGCGAAATCGAAGTTGCCATTCAGTTTAACGACAGTTACAACGAAGTGGTGCACGCTTACGCCAACAACATCAACACGGAAGAGGGCGGCGCGCATTTGGAAGGTTTCAAGGCGGCACTGACAAAGGCCATTAACGATTACGGGCACAAGGTCAACTTGCTCAAAGAGGCGGAAAAACTTTCCGGCGAAGACGTGCGTGAAGGTTTGGTAGCCGTCATTTCCGTCAAGTTAGAAAATCCCCAGTTCGAAGGGCAAACCAAAACAAAACTGGGCAATTCCGAAATGCGTACTGCCGTTGCAAGGGTAGTCGGCGAAGAACTTGCCACCTTTTTGGAAGAAAATCCCAAAGAGGCTAAGGATTTGGTAATGAAATCCGTCACGGCGCAAAGGGCAAGGGACGCTGCAAGAAAAGCGCGCGAACTTACCCGCAAGGGCGTTTTGGAAAGCGCAAGCCTGCCCGGCAAACTTGCCGACTGTTCCGACCGCGATCCGCAGCATTGCGAAATTTACATCGTCGAGGGTGACTCGGCAGGTGGCACGGCAAAACAAGGGCGTGATAGGCGCTTCCAAGCCATTTTGCCTTTGAGGGGTAAAATTTTGAACGTCGAAAAGGCACGCTTGGCGCGCGCGTTGGAAAACGAAGAGATTCGCTCCATGATTACCGCTTTCGGTTGCGGCATAGGGGACGAATTCGACGAAAGCAAATTGCGTTACAACCGCATCATTTGTATGACCGATGCCGACGTAGACGGCAGCCACATCAGAATTTTGCTCATCACTTTCTTCTTCCGTTTCATGCGCCCGCTTATCGAAAACGGCCACGTGTACATCGCTCAACCTCCTCTTTACAAAATTACCAAAAACAAGCAGGAGTATTACGCGTTTGACGATGCCGAAAGGGACAGGACGCTTGAACAAATAGGAAGTAAGGGGACGGAAGTTTCTCGTTACAAAGGTCTTGGCGAAATGAACGCCGAACAGCTTTGGACGACGACCATGAATCCCGAATCGAGAACCATGCTCAAGGTAACCATGGAAGACGCGTACGAGGCAGATGCAATCGTATCGTTGCTAATGGGCGATCAGCCCGAACTTCGTCGCGAGTTTATCGTTGAAAATGCAAAACTCGTAGAAGAATTGGACGTATAGGAGGCACACAATGGCTAACAAACAAGAAAGTCATCACATCGATTACGTTGCCGCGTTGGACAAAACCAACGTCAAGCAAGTCAAGATGGAAGAAGAAATGAAAAAGTCCTTTATCGCCTACGCAATGGCGGTAAACGTTTCGCGTGCCATTCCCGACGTGCGTGATGGTCTCAAACCCGTTCACAGAAGAATTTTGTACGCCATGGGCGAACTCAATTTGTACAACGACAAGCCTTACCGCAAGTGCGCCCGTATCGTCGGTGACGTGCTTGGTAAATACCACCCCCACGGCGATAGCGCCGTTTACGAAGCGTTGGTTCGTCTTGCACAAGATTTCTCCATTCGTTGCCCTTTGGTCGACGGTCAAGGCAACTTTGGTAGCGTGGACGGCGATCCACCGGCAGCACAACGTTACACGGAAGCAAGACTAAGCAAGATTGCATCCGAAATGTTGCGTGATATAGACAAAAACACGGTAGATTTCTACCCCAACTTCGATAACACCCTCATGCAACCCTCCGTTTTGCCCAGTCGTTTCCCCAATTTGTTGGTTAACGGCGCAGACGGAATTGCAGTAGGTATGGCAACCAACATTCCTCCTCACAACCTCGGCGAAGTCATCAACGGCGCCATTGCCGTAATGGAAAATCCCGAAATTACCGTAGAGGAATTGATGAAAATCATTCCCGCTCCCGATTTCCCCACCGGCGGCATCATGATGGGGCGCGTAGGCGTGCGCAACGCTTACAAAACGGGCAAAGGAAGCATTCTCGTCAGGGCAAAGACGGAAATTGAAGAGCACAACGGCAGGCAGCGCATCATCGTTACCGAGTTGCCTTATCAGGTCAACAAAGCCAAGCTTGTCGAGTCCGTCGCCAATATGGTCAAGGACAAGCGTTTGGAAGGCATTGCCGACATTCGCGAAGAAAGCGACCGCCATGGTATGCGTATCGTGTTTGATTTAAAGAGAGATGCCAACGCGCAAGTGGTGCTCAATTCGTTGTTCAAGCATACGCAGTTGCAGGTTTCCGATGGTATCACCTTGTTGGCACTTGCTGACGGCGAACCCAAAATTTTGTCTCTCAAAGAGATTCTCAGTTACTACATCGAGCATCAAAAGCAGGTTATTACTCGCCGCACTCAGTACGATCTTGAAAAGGCGGAAGACCGCTACCACATCATCGAAGGCTTGGTAATTGCACTGGACAACATCGACAGGGTTATTGCCATCATCAAGCAAAGCGAAGACAAGCAGTCTGCACAAGTTGCGTTAATGAAGGAATTCAACCTGTCCGAAAGGCAAACCAACGCCATTTTGGAAATGAAGTTGTCCCGCCTTACGCACTTGGAAGTGGAAACTCTCAAGGCAGAGTTGGCACAGTTGGACGCTTTAATCAAGGACTTGAAGGACATTCTTGCCAAGCCGGCACGCGTTTGCGAAATCGTCAAGACGGAAATGGGCGAAATTCGCGACAAATACGGCGAACCTCGCAAAACGGAAATTTGCACCGACTATTCTGAAATTGATATAGGCGACTTGATTGAAAAGGAAGACGTAGTAATTTCCATGACACATTTGGGCTACGTTAAGCGTTTGCCCGTCACCGAGTACCACACTCAACGTCGCGGCGGAAAGGGCGTAACGGCTCACAAGCCTCGTGAGGAAGACTTTGTGGAGAACATGTTCATCTCCAACACTCACGACGATTTGCTTTTCTTCACCAATAGGGGCAAAGTGTATTGCATCAAGGGTTACGAAGTTCCCGAGGCGGAGCGTACTGCAAGGGGACGTGCAATAGTCAACATTTTGCAGCTGGATCAGGGCGAAAAGGTCACCGCCGTCATTCCTCGCAAGGAAAACAGCCGCGGCAATTTGGTAATGGCAACCAAGCACGGACTTATCAAAAAGACCAACCTCGAAGAGTTCGAGTCCATTCGCAAGTCGGGCAAGATAGCTATTTCGCTGCTGGAAGGGGACGAACTGGTGGGCGTAGATATGACCACCGGTTACGACGAAATTTTGATGGCAAGCCACGAGGGCAAGTGTATTCGCTTTGCCGAAGAAGACGTTAGGGCAATGGGCCGCGATGCACAAGGTGTTCGCTCCATGAATTTGGACAAGGACGATTATGTCGTGGACATGGCAATTGCGCGTAACGGGCTGGAAGTACTCACCGTGTCGGAAAACGGTTACGGCAAGCGTAGCGACCTCATCGATTACAGATTGCAGTCCCGCGCGGGCAAGGGCATCAAGGCAGGCGTGTTTAACGAAAAGACGGGCAAGCTGGTCAACCTCAAACTCATTAACCCCGATAACGACGTAATGCTAATTGCCGATAACGGCATCGTCATTCGTGTTAAGGCCAAGGAAATTTCCAAAATCGGCAGAGACACCATGGGTGTAAAGGTAATGAAGTTCAAGGGCGATGCACAGGTCGTTTGCGTTTCGGAAAGCCCCGTGTCGGAAGAAGATGCTGCAGGCGAAGAGGCTGAAAGCACTGAACAAGCAGAATAAGCACGAAACAAGCAGGATAAGAGATAAAGTTTAATTAAAGTCGCGGTTTTTTGTCTTTTGCATTGTCCAAGCGGTGCAGCCCAATCGCACGATGCGGTAAAAAGGGATGCAAATGGCAAATACCGTTAACTGCAAGAGTTTTTTCGGTCGCGCGATTACCCTCGCGCGACTTAAAAATGTTACAAAAAGTTATTAAAGGAAAATCATGACCGATTACAAAAAACATATTGCGGAGCTCATCAACGCTCCTCTCAGTAAAGAAGAAATAGAGTCCTACGTCACTGCCACTGCCGACGATTCCTTCGGCGACTTTGCCTTTCCGTGTTTTAGGTTGGCAAAGGCAATGAGGATGTCTCCCGTGCAAATAGCTCAAAAGCTTGCCGAAGAGATTACGGCGGACGACGTCGTGGAAAAGGTAGAGGCAGTCAACGGTTATCTCAACTTTTTCGTCAACAAGTCGGCAATCGTAACGGAAACGCTTGGCGAAGTGCTTGCAAAGGGGGCCGACTACGGCAATAGCAACGTAGGAGAGGGCAAAACCGTTTGCATCGATTACAGCTCGGTTAACATTTGCAAGTCCTTCCACATCGGGCATTTGTCCACAACGGCAATAGGTAGTAGCTTGTACAAGTTGTATTCCGCCTTGGGGTACAAGGTAGTCGGCATCAACCATCTTGGTGATTACGGCACGCAGTTTGGCAAAATGATCGTTGCCTTCAAGCTGTGGAGCAGTTTCGAAGAGGTACAGGAAAAGGGCATTGCCGAGCTTCAACGCGTTTACGTCAAGTTCCACGAAGAGGAAGTTAATCATCCCGAACTTACGGAGCAAGCACGTGAATGGTTTGCCAAGATTGAAAAGGGCGATGAAGAAGCGCAACAACTTTTCCAATTTTTCAAAAAGATCACCTTGGACGACGTCAAAGAAATTTACGATAGGCTCAACGTCACTTTCGACAGCTGGAACGGCGAAGCGTTTTTCAACGACAAAATGGACGAGCCCTTGCGTATGTTGGAGAGTAAAGGTTTAATTACCGAAAGCCAAGGGGCAAAAATCGTCGATCTGTCCGATTACAACATGCCTCCCTGCCTGCTTGTCAAGTCGGACGGCAGCAGTTTGTACGCAACTAGGGATATTGCTGCGGCAATTTGGAGAAAAAACGAGTACGACTTCGACAAGTGCCTGTATGTAGTTGCTTATCAGCAAAACTTGCACTTCAAGCAGTTTTTTAAGGTGTTGGAACTTGCCGGCATGGACTGGGCAAAAGATTTGGTTCACGTGGCTTACGGCATGGTCAGCTTGGAAGAGGGTGCAATGTCCACCCGCAAGGGCAACGTGGTTCTCTTGCGTGACGTAATCAACAAGGCAGTTGCCAAGGCAGATGAGATAATCGCCGCCAAAAACCCCAACCTTGCCGATAGGGCAAAGGTTGCCGAGCAGGTCGGCATCGGCGCAGTGCTTTTCTCCGCGCTGGAAAACGCCAAAATCAAGGATATCACCTTCACTTTCGATAGAGTTTTGAACTTCGACGGCGAAACGGCACCCTACTTGCAGTATACGCACGCAAGGTGCAACAGCATTCTTGCCAAGGCGGGCAATTCTTCCGCCGAAGCAGATTACACGGTGCTCAACAACCCCGAAACGGTTCGTTTGTGCAAATTGCTCAAAGAGTTTCCGCAAACCTTGCAGGACGCCGCATTCAAGTACGAGCCGAGCATCTTGTCTTCCATGTTGATAGATATTGCACAGGCATTCAACAAGTTTTACATCGAGCACAGAGTTATTTGCAACGACGCACACGAGCAGGCTGCAAAGTTGCAAGTGGTGCAGGCAGTTGAAATAGTTCTCAAAAAAGGCTTGTCGCTGCTCGGTATTCAAGCTCCGGCGCAAATGTAAAGTGCCAAAAGCTGCAAACTAAGGTTGACAGCGGTGCAAAAGTATAATACTATATAGTCGTTTAGGGGCGGTTTCCGTCGTTGAGGATAATTGTTTATTCCTATCGTCACATTTGCACTGCGTAGTTTTTCGTGCAGTAAATATTTTGGAGAATTTATGGGAACGTTAGACGTAATTTTTATACTTGCCATGGTTGTGGCAATAGTTTTCGGCTTAATAAAAGGCGTACTCAAACTGATATTGACCTTCGTGGGCGTATTCGTGGTTACCTCTTGCGTGTCGCTCATCACCCCTTACACACAAGTTTGGATGGAAGGCATCATTTCCGATCCTTCTTCACGCTCCGTTATCGCAATGATAACCGCCTACGTGATTCTTATCGTGGTGTACATTATCATCATGTCAATAGTGCTCAAATTGCTGGATAAGGGCGCAATAGGGTTCGTTAACAGAATTCTCGGCATGTGCATCGGCATCGTCATCGTGTATCTCATTTTCGCCATTATTTGCCAATTGTGCACAGTCACCTTCAATGCAAGCGGCGAGCCAAAGGAATTTTTCCAAAACAGCTGGGTGTACCGCAATATTTACGAAGGGGACAAAAACTTCTTTGCCAAGATTATCTTGCAAAAGTTAGGTGAAGTTTTGCAGGGCGCAAAATAGTTTTTTGCAGGCACCGCCACCACAAAATGTAAGTAACGGCAAAAATATTGCAACGAGGGTTAATGTTTGCTTGACAAACGTTACAACAAAGGTTTATTATTTAAAAAACTAACAAGGAGGAATGCAACGATGACCAACAAGATTTTAATGTTTACAGATAGCGGCAATTTGCGTTTCCTCCGTTTTGCGTAATAGTAGTATTACGTTCAAAAGGATATTTTCGGCGCACTTTGCTATCAAAGTGCGCTTTTTTATTGCTTTTGTACGGTCAATCCGTCTTTCGGAGGGGCTAAAAACGGAGTAAACGATCACGGCGCAACGGAAATTCGGCAATAGGCAGAGTTTTGCGCGTGTAAAAACAAGCGACTGCAGTACTATGTCGCAAGGAGAACAATGAAGTTAATGTTAAAGTATTGCAAGCCTTATCGCAAGCAGATAATTGCGTTGGCTTTGCTTTGCGCAATAAGCGCAACGTGTGGCATATTTTTGCCTTACGTAATGAGTAATATAGTAGAAATCGGTATTCGTCAGGGCAACTTGCCTTACGTGTTAACGCAGGGCGGATTGATGCTCATTCTTGCCGTGGTGGCAATGCTTTCCACCGTCGTCAACAACCGCATCAGCAGTTACATGCTGCCGCGCGTCACGTCGGATATTCGTCAAGCAATGTTTGAAAAGGTCAATTCGCTGTCTGTAGAGCAGTTTCAGCAAATAGGAGCAAGCAGTTTAATCACGCGCACCACCGACGACGTCGACTTTGCCGAGCAAATACTCGGTCAAGTGCCTTACGTTTTGGTTTCTGCGCCCATTATGTTCGTGGGCGGCGTGGTGCTTTCTTTCAACGGAGATTGGGTTCTTCCTCTCATTTTGCTCGGCGTTTCCGTCGTCGTGCTGGTCATCACTCTCGTCATGACGCGCAGCCTCGAGGGGCTGTGGGCAAGGGCGGATAAGCTTACGGACAAGCAAAATCAAATGGTGCGCGAACGCCTTTCCGGCGTGAGAGTTATTCGCACCTTCGACAAATCCGCTTACGAGCACGAGCGCACTGCCGACGCAACCTCTCGCATGTGCAACAGCTTCGTCAAAGCCAACGTAATCGGCGGCTTGGTTAACCCCATTGCCTCTTTACTTCTCAACGTGGCATCTGCGGCAATACTGTACGTCGGAGCCGAACGCCTCACGGGGGAGCAAACGCTTCTTGCCGGCGACGTTTTGGCAACGGTGCAGTACGTTGCACTTATTATTAACGCCATCGTTACAATGTCTTGGACGATAGCCTTTTTGCCCCACGTCAAGGTTAGTTTCGACCGCATAGGCGAAGTGCTGCAAATGCCAAGCGAACTGCCGCAGCAGGGCGGTTCCACACGCAAGGTAGGGGGTGAAATTAGTTTTAGTGACGTCGATTTTTCCTATCACGACGGCGCCGAGGCGTTGTCCAAGGTTAATTTTCACGCATCTGAGGGGGAAATTGTCGGTGTCATCGGTGGCACGGGCAGCGGCAAAACCACTTTGGTCAAGCTCATTGCCGATTTCTATTCGTCAAGCGGCGGCGTTAGGCTCTTGGGCGGCAACGATTACAACGAGTTGGGCTCTTTTGCCGTTAGAGACAACGTTTCCGTTGCACTGCAAAACGCCATGATTTTCAACGCAACCATTGCCGACAACGTTCGCGCAGGCAACGAAAAGGCTACCGATGAGGAAATAGAAGAAGCGCTCAGGGTGGCACAGATGGGAGATTTTATTCGCTCGGTAGAGGGCGGAATTAATTACGAACTCACGCAGTACGGCACCAACGTAAGCGGCGGACAAAAGCAAAGAATAAATATTGCGCGTACCATATTAAAGGATGCATCCGTCTACGTTTTCGACGACAGTTTTTCAGCGCTGGATTACAAAACGGAGGCGGATTTGCGCGTTGCGCTCAACAAACGCCTTCAAGGCAAAACGCAAATCATCGTTACGCAACGTGCCGCCACCGCCATGCGATGCGACAAGGTGTATTGCTTGGACGAAGGCAAGGTGGTTGGCGTGGGCACGCACGAGCAACTTCTCAACACGTGCAGCAAGTATAGGCAAATAGTGGCAAGCCAGCTTGGCGGAGGTGTGTCGTATGAGTAAAATCGTCAACAAATCGGCATCCAATGCCAAAACGATAAAAAGGGTAATCGGCGATCTCAAACCCATATGGTGGGTAATTGCCATATCCGCCGTCGTGTGTCTTGCATCCGTCCTGCTGTCTTCACGCGCTCCGGAAATCGTCTCCGAACTGACGGATATTTTGTACGACTACGGCGAAACTGGCAAGCCCATCGACCTTGCTTATACGGCAAAGAGATGCATTGCACTTGCTTTGGTTTACGCAGGCGCGGCGCTTTCGTCGGCGCTCATGGTGGTTATTATGAACAACGTATCCTCGCGGTATTATACCAAAACCATGCGCACGAGGATAAGTGCCAAAATAAACAACTTGCCCATTTCCTTTACCGACGGAACTCCTCACGGCGAACTACTTTCTCGCATGATGAACGACGTTTCGGGCATGTCCGGCACGCTGAGTTTAATAGTGGAAACGGTCATTAGCGGATTTATCAAGATAGTCATCGTCACGGTGTCTATGTATTTAATCAATCCTCTTTTGGCAACGGCTGTCGTGGTGCTCGTTCCGCTGTCGGTGTTGTTGTCCGTCAAACTTGCATCACGCAGCGAAAAGGTCTGGCACGAATTCCGCAAAACCAACGGCAAATTGACTGCACTCATCGAAGAGGACTATTCGGGGTTCGATACCGTCAAGGCGTTCAATTTGGAAAAGGATCGCGCGGCAAAGTGTAAGCAGCTGTGCAACGACTACGCGGCAAAGGCAGGCAAAGGGTACTATTTGTCGGGGCTTGTGTCCCCCGTTATCAGCTTCACCAACAACGCAGCGTACGTAGTGGTGTGCGTAATAGGCGCAATTCTCAGCATACGGCAGGTGGTCAGCGTGGGCGACGTAATGGCAATTATACTTTTTGCCAAGATGTTCGCCGCTCCGCTGGAAAGTATCGCTTCCGGCATGGGCAACATTCAATACACCCTTGCTTGCGCCGGCAGGGTTTACGCTTTGTTGGACGAAAAGGAGGTTGAACCGCAATCTTCCGCCGAGTTTTTCACCCAAGGCAACGTGCAGTTCCGCAACGTATCCTTTTCTTACAATCCCGATCAGCCCCTCATTTGCAACATGAATCTCAACGTCAAGGCAGGGCAAAAGGTGGCAATCGTAGGTCCCACGAGGTGCGGCATGCGGGATATTTTTATTGGAAGAGAGAAAGAACTTGCAGATTTGAATGAAATGTATGCACAGGATAAATTCCAGCTGTTTGTATTATATGGACGCAGACGCGTTGGAAAAACTACGTTTTTAAATGAATTTTGTAAAGATAAACCAAGTATTTTTTATTCGGCTGAGCAAAGCAATAATAAATTAAATTTGGAAAAATTCTCAAATTTAGTTTTTCATTTTTATCAGGAAACGAATTTGGAAACTTTTTTATCGTGGACAAATGCATTATCCTATATTGATGAACGTCAAAAAGGGCAGAGATTGGTATTAGTAATCGATGAGTTTCCATATCTTGTGAAAAAAAATCGGGCCTTGCTTTCAGAATTACAGCATTTGATTGATCACAGATTGAAAAACGGAAATTTATTTATTGTGTTATGTGGCAGTTACATGGGTTTTATGGAAAAAGAGGTATTAGGTTCCAAAAGTCCTCTTTTTGGAAGAAGGACAGGGCAGCTGCATATGAAGCCGTTTAATTATCAGACAAGCATAAAGTTTTTAGCAAATTTTACAGATGAGGAGAAACTGCGAGTATATGGAGCTTTTGGTGGAACTCCTTTGTATTTGCAGCAGATTGAGCAAAAGGAAAACTTTGAGGAAAATGTAAAAAGATCATTTTTAAAGAATACTTCTTATTTATATGAAGAACCGTTATTGCTTTTGAGGCAGGAAGTGCAGGAGCCAGGAGTATACAGTGCAATTATTGAAGCAATTGCAGGTGGATATACAAAAGCGAATGAGATTTCGACAAAGATTGGCGAAGATGCGGCAAAATGTTTGAAATATATAAAAACACTTTGTGAATTGGGGATTCTTTATAAGGAGACACCGTTTGGTGAAAAAGAATCTTCGAGAAAAACGATTTACGGGATTTCGGATTTGATGTTTCGATTCTGGTATCGTTATGTATTTACAAATCGTACATTGATTGAGACCGGAGCGAGAGAAGCTGTGTGGAAAAAACGGATTGAACCAGATTATAGTAATTATATGGGGCTTGTGTTTGAAAGAGTATGCATGGACTATTTAACAGCAGAAAATGCGAAAGGGAAACTGCCGATTTTATTTACTTCGATTGGAAGATGGTGGGGAACAGATTCATCGACAAAAACACAAGTAGAAAATGATATCATTGCGAATGATGGAAACGATTATTTAATCGGTGAATGTAAATGGCGTAATGAAA
>CAYYTD010000005.1:0-30531 GCA_964474475.1 uncultured Oscillospiraceae bacterium
CCATGATGGCAAGTGCGATGTAGGTGAGCACGTTACCGATGATCTTGTTGCGGCGCATGCTGCCGTGCTTGGACAAAAGAGTACTACCGTTTCTCATTGGAAAGTGTCCTCCTCTTTGTAAGCTTTACTACGCCTGTAAGTAACCAGCGTGATTACCGACGTGATAATGAAGGTGAAGATACCTATTACCGCGCCTTCGTTGTACATGTTTTCGTTGACGGTGAGCTTGTACAGCCATGTGACGAGCAAATCCGTTTTGCCTGCCTTGAACCCTGCTACCGCAGGACCACCACCGCTCAACATAAAGATAATATTAAACGAAGTAATATTGCCTATGAACGAACTGATGAGGTAAGGCGTGGTGATGAAGAATATGTACGGGAATGTGATTTTGAAAAATGCTTGGACGGGATTGGCACCGTCGATTTTGGCAGCTTCGTACAAATCGGAAGGAATGTTCATCAATATTCCGCTCGTCATTAGCATAGTGTAAGGAATGCCTACCCACATGTTAATAACGATAATTACGAACTTGGTGAGCACCTCGCTTTGATTTTCCGGATCGTGCCCCAAGAAGTTGATGGGTTCGCTTATCCAGCCCCAATCCATAAGTGCGGCGTTGATGGGACCGTTTGCCGAGAGCAGGTTTCTCATGGCAAGCAGAGAAATGAACTGCGGAATGGCTATGGTCAAAATGAACACCGTGCGGAAGAATACCTTGCCCTTGATGCCCTTTTTGTTGATGAGCACGGCAAGGAAGATGCCGCCAAAGTAGTTTGTGAAAGTGGCAAAGAATGCCCAGATCAAAGTCCACCCCAAAACGGGCAAGAAACGTTGACCGATTTCACTCTTGTCGTTGGTAAAGACGTTGATGAAGTTTTCGAACCCTACCCAACCGAAGTTGACCTGACCGGAGCTGGCGCCTACGCCGCCGTAGCTGGTAAAGGCAACCAAAATCATGTAGACGGTGGGCAAAACGGTGAAAAGCAGTACGCCGATTACCGTGGGAGCAAGCATGGTGACGTGGAAGTTCTTGTCCAACAAGGCTGCGGCGTCCTGCTTGAAGGTGGTAGGTCCGTCGCCGAAGTCGGCGTCGTTATCCGCCTTGCAAGAGCTGGAAATGTTGGCAAACCACAGTACCAAATACAACGCTATGATGCCGACGGTGACTACACCGAAGAGCAAAATGAGCATGGAATTGGGTACCTTGACGGGCAAACCGTCCGGACCGATGCCGCCGGCACCATCCACAAACCCCAGAGTGCCCAGGTTGGCAAGCGCTTTGTAGCCGAGGGGAGTTCCGTTGACCTCCGGACAGAGCACCATGAACAGCACGAAAAATACTTGGCAAAGGAAGAACAATGCGCCCTTGACGAACTGCTTGTGGTACACGTTGCCCGCACCCATCACGAAGTGACTGAGCTTGGTGCCCAAACTACCCTCTGCAAAGCGACGGTGAAAACTTGCAAACCAACTGCCTATTGCCTTGCCGATACGAACAAATACGTTTTGTTTTTTTGTTTGTTCCGACATACGTCGTTTTCTCCTTGCAAAGATTTTTGGTAAAAAACTTGACTGCTATTTACCTTAGTTGCCCGTTGCCGAACCGCTAATCCAAATGTTTTGAATTATTTGCAAACCTGCAAGAAGTTTTTCGTCCGTTTCGTAAGCCGTGGCGTTATTGTTGTTGCTGTCGCGCTTGAGAATGATATCTTGCGTGTAGGTGTCTGCTCCGCGTTGATAGAAGAACAGGTTGAGGAAGTTGTGGTAACCGAAAGGTTGAGGAAGTCCCCACTCTGCCATTTCGATTTGTTTCTTGGCAAGCAAAGCTTCGTTGGTGTCAGCCTTCATTGCTTCGAACTCCGCAGAGGCGTTTTTGTAAGCGGGAAGGTTGTTGCATTCCTTGAAAGAACCTTCTTGAACTTCTTTGCTGCTCATGTACTTGATGATGTCTTCCAAGAGAGCTTTGTTTTCGGCCGTGTATTTGTTTTGAGCGTTGATGCAAAGCACTTTGCAATCGGCAAAGGTGCCCGACTTGAATTGCGTGCCTGCTTCGCAGGTGCCGTAAGCATCTTGCTCCGAAATGGTGAAGGAGGGAAGTTGAGCAATGCCCAGCTTGCTGCCGAGTGCAGCCTTGACAGATTCGTACTTCCAGGCGCCGCCTACGAGAGAAAGAACCTTGCCGTCCTTGAGAAGTTGGTCGAAGGTGGTAGAACCGGAAAGAACGCCGCCGTTTGCGTTGGCGTAGAAGCGTTGTCCCCACTTGAACACTGCCATGGTGTCGTCACCGGTGCAGTGGCAAGCATCGGCAGAAAGCATTTCTTCGATGGTTGCGGCATCGTAAATTTTGACGGAAGTGGTACTTTGAGAAAGGGGGTTGCCGTTTTTGTCCGTAATTTGACGGGCGAGCATGAGATAGCTGAAGTTGTAGCTATCGTTACCCATGGTTACGCAAGACTTGACGTCGGCGCCAACCGTTGCGGCTTTGGCTTGAATGCCTTCCCACGTTTTTACGTCTTCTTCACTGAGAACGTCCTTGTTGTAGAAAAGAACGAGTGCTTGACCGATGTAAGGTGCGGCGAAAACGAATTGTTGACCGTTGACGGAGTTGGTGACTACCTTTTGGTAACCGGCAGGATTGTCGCTAGCGATTTGAGCAAGCAACTCTTTGCCTGTGAGTGCGGCAATTACCGGATTGGTGCCGATAAGCTTGCCGAGATTGTCGTGAGGAACGGTGAAAATTGCCGGGCCTGCTTCGGGATCCTTCAAAACCGCTTCGGCTGCCGTGGAAGAGTCGATACCCTTGACGGTGATTTTGGTTTTGAGTTCGTTGGCTTCGGCGTATTCGTTAAGCTTGGTTTGGTAATAATCTTGAGATTCCGAACCAACCCATACGACGATGCCTTCGTCGTTGCCGCAAGCGGCAAACACTGCCACTGCCGACAATGCGAGCACGAGGCAAATAATTGTTGCTAATAGTTTTTTCATATATACCTCCAAATGAAAACCTTATTAAAACTGCCCGAATTAAACCTGCACGAGCAGAGTGAAAACCTTGCGCCAAGAGCGAAAAGCGCCATAAAACCCCTAAAAAGTGCCAAATGGGCAAAATTTTTTGCCGAAAGACGGCAAAAAGGCAGACCAAATACCGCTTTTGGCGGCAATCGATGCGCCGAAAATGAGGACTTTACAAAGTCTTTACAATTTGTAGTGCATAATTTTGCACTTTACAATTTTTTAACAAAAAAGATTATACCCCCCCCCCTATGTTCTTGTCAACAATATAATGCAATAAAAAAAAATTGATTGATGGTTTCACTATTATTGGCAGACGGGGTGCGGGGTATAATCTTGCAGGTAAAGCGCGGTGCGCCAGAGCAGGTTTCGGCGATAAAGTTGGGCTTCCTACGGACGGAAAAAGTGCAATGAGAGAGTTGGCGAAGGGGGACTGTGTGCGGCAGGTGATTGAAAACAAAAAGGGCGCCGATTGCGGAGCGGAAAGATGTGCAAATGGGAGAAATTGCACCTGAAAAGCGTGGCGGCGGGCAAAAGGGGAAAAGGCGCGCGAAAGTGAGTGCAAAGACAGTGGCAAGGTGGGCTTCCTACGGGCGGAAAAGGGTGACACAAGGGGGTTGTTTTTTTGATTGTTGACACAATCGAGAAAAAAATATAAAATTGGAGTATAGACCATAATTAAAAGTTTTGAAAAACCTTTCAAAAATTAAATTTTGAAGAAACCTTATCAAAAAATTATTAGAGGTGGAAAATGAAGAGAATAATTTGCTTGGCGTTGCTACTTGCGATGCTATTTGGTGTGGTGGCATATGTAGGCGCCTGCGACGTGCAGCCGAATAATCCGCAAACGAAGCCGAGCGACCCGACGCAAAAGCCGACGGACAACCCCGAATTTGAACTATCCGAATTGAAGTTTGGCGATGAAATTTCGGCGGCGAACGACAACTTTTACAAAAAGTACTCAGCAGAGGAAAAGCAACTTTACTACGAGTTGTGGGATGCGGACAGCCGCGTGGGGCTGAAAATAGATATTTCGGCAAGCGAACTGTACGCAATAGAGCTGGCTTACCGCAATTACTCGTCGACGGGAAACAGTACGCAATCGGACGTGTACCGCAAGTGCAACCTGACTGTGACGGTGAACGGAGTGGACTACTACTTTGAAGAAGTAGGCGTGAGAATGCGTGGCAACACGTCGCGCCGCTCATTTTGCGACGAAAGCGGAAAGATATTCGACTACGTGCACCTGCGTTTTAGCTTTAACGAAACCTTTGACGAGGGGGAATACGCCGAAGGGGGCTGTGCGCACGAGCTATTTCACGATTGGAGCGGTGACGAAGAGGGACGAGAAGCCCGTGACGACCGCACCTTTGCCACGATGAAAAAGATGTACTACAAGTGGAACAAAAACTACGACCAAAGCTACGTGAGGGAGATTTTCTGCAACGAAACCTTTGCTGCTTGCGGTGTGCTTGCGCCGCACATCACCCTGACGCAAATACAAATTAAGCAAGGGCAGCAATTTGAAAACCTTGGTGTGGGAACGCTGTACGAAACAGTAGACAAGCAGTTCATTAAGCGCAACTTTGCCAAAGAATACACCGGGGGCGACCTGTACAAATGCACCTACCCTGCCAACCTGACTTCCATTGACGGGCGCGGAGTGGAAACACCTACGCAACGCTTTACCTACTCACTAAAAACCAACGACGACCGCACGGCAGAGGACTACAACCATCACAAATACCTTATTGCGCTGATTGAAACGCTAAAATCAGCCAAAACGACGGACGAGGACTTCCGTGAGAAGATTGAAAAGGTGGTTGACATGGACCACTTTGCAAGATTCGAGGCGGTAAACTACCTGATGGGCAACCCCGACTGTATTAGAAACAACAGCAACAATTACTACATCTACTTTACTCCGCAGGGCGTCGCCTACCTGATACCTTACGACTACGACCGTTGCTTGGGCATTAACGTAGACTGGAACCCGACGGGGAACGGCTGCACCACTTTGCTGCCCTACTCTACCAAAGCTGCCGTGGGCAACACGGTGAACCCCTTGTACACCAAAACCATTTTGAACGGCGGACTGCCCTACTACAAGCAGTTGTACAAATCAAAATTGACCACCTTGCTTGGCAGCGATTACTTTACGACGTCATCCTTTGAAAGCCTGTACAACCATTACAAAGCCAACTACAAAAGGGTGGCAATGCCCTCTGCCGCCATAATTGACCAATGCAAAAATTTGAGAGCGGCGGCGTTGAGTTTCAGTTTGGAAGGGACGGCAGCCCTTTCCGGAACGGACGGAAACATAGCCGCGACACGGTACATTGAATTGAAACGTGACCTGGCGTTGAAGAATTTATAATAATAGACAAAAAAAATCCACCCGAAAAGGGGTGGATTTTTTTGTGTGTTATTATTTCGACAATATAGTAAACGTGTGCAATCATCGGATAGCCGCCAAATGATTGTTGGCGACAACAGTCACGATTGCGTGTTACTAATTCGAACATTACAGAAACGGCTATTTCGTTAATAATCAGCAAACATCGTAGAAACAGGTATGTTGCTGCTAATTAGCGACACCGCCAAAACAGTCGCTTCGTTAGTAATTAGCAAACGTTACAGAAATAGTGTTTCGTTACTGATTCAAACGCTATCAAAAAGCTATTTGGTCGCTGATTAGCAAACGCTACCAAAGCAATTGTGTCGCTGATAATTAGCGGATGTTGTCGAAATAGTTGAGTTGTTGGTTGTAGGTGTAACTTCCGTTGAACCATTGACGATAGAACAACGTTGCGGGAATGGTATTGTAACCGTCTTGGTAGTGGTCCCACGTGTCGTTGGAGTCGGCAAGCACGAGTACGTCGTCGTAGATGTAGTCGGTACCCATGGTGTCGATGCCGATAATGGTTTCCCAGTGGCCGCCGTGAGGACGCCAAGATACCGGCATGGGAGTGCCCTTGTCCAAGTTCTTAATTGCCCATTCGAGGAAGGATGCGTAGGTGGGGAAGACCATGTCCTTGTCGCTCTCGAAGCTTGCCGAGGAATAGGAGTGATAGATGGAAGTTTTGTAGCCGAGGCTCTTGACCAACTTTTGCAAGCCGCTGCCGCCTACACCGCTACCCTTGACGGTTTTGCCCGTGAGTTTTTCGTACGCCAATACAAGCTCGATTTCCTGCTGTTCGGTGGGAAGTTTGTCGCCGTAATATCCGTAGTAATTAAGCACGGACATGGTTGAGCAAATGCCGCAGCTGGATGCCATGGTTTGCTGGAACATGCGATAGTGAGGCAACATGTGCAAGGAATCGGTGCTGGTCATGTTGTAGTAATCGACGAAGGCGTGGTAGTTGGAAGTGAGAATATCCCTTTGGCCGTTCTTGGTGTCGATAGTCCCGTAAAGTGCGGCATCGGTGGTTCCGCCGTAAGAACCGTCGCTGTTGAGCAGCATGTGGTTTTCCGGCACGACTTGCACTTGAGTGCGGGTTTCTTCGACGCGGTCGAACTCGACAAGTTGCTTGGGAGCAACGACGATATACTCGAAGTTATTGGTAATTTGTCCGCTTGTGTGCGCTTGGTACCACCAGCGATAGAATCTGCCTGCGGCTTGGATACTGTAACCGTCTTGGTAGTGGTCCCAGTTGTCCATGGGGTCTGCCATCATGAGAACGGTGCTACGAACGTAGTCGCTGCCCATGTTGTCCATACCGAAAATGACGTGCCAGCCGAATTCAACGTTGTCTTGGAACCTGACCATGACGAATCTGCCTGCATCGAGGTGGCTCTTGAGCCAGCTTGTGAAGTGAGCAATGTACTCGTTTGTGGAGCTACCCTGTTGAACGTAATCCGTCGTGCGGGTGGCGTAGCCCAGTTCGTTGAAGAGCTTGTTGAGTCCTTCCACCGTGGTGCCGTTGCCGTAAACGGTGGTATTGTTGAGATCTTCGTAAAGCTTGACGAGTTTTTCTTCCGTGTAGGTTTCGTAAACGTCGTCGCCGCTGTGGTTCATGATCATGAGAGCGCAAGCCAGACCACCACTGTCCTTCATGGTTTGTTGATAGGGCGCAAAGTGGGGAATGACGGTACGTTCCTTGGTGGAAGTCATGTTGTAATAGTCGTTAATGCGATAATAGACGGAATCGGGATCGTCGTACTCTCCGTTGAGAGGAGCGCCTTCACCGTATTTTTCGGCATCGAGGGTGCCGCCGTAGTTGTTGTTGGCATCTAAAATGAGATGCTTGTTGGTGTCGATTGCGACACGATTGTCTGCTTGCTCCGCTGTGGGAGTGACTTGTTCCGCTACTGCAGCCATTACGGGGAGGCAAACTGCCAGCATGGCAATGACGAGTAAAACGCAAGTCCATTTGATTGTTGATTTCATGCAATATCCTCCTGGTAATTATTTGACGACGTACTCGGAGCCGAGAAGTATGAATTGATGGTAATACTTGCCTTGACCGCCTACGTACATGAGATAAACCGTTGCATCGCTGGTGTTATCTGCCTTGAGGTCGAGAAGTTCGCTGTAATTGGTAACAGTGGAAGGAAGTGTCATGGCGCGGTTGAAATCGTGAAGGTAGGGCTGCATGTCGTCAATTTTGGTAGCCTTGTCGTTGAAAGTAATATATCTACCATTATTGTAGTTGATAAACTTTGCGCCTGCCGTCAGTTTGACGAGTTTGTACATGTTGCCAACGCGCGTTTCGGCATCTTTGAGGAAGGCTTCCAGCTCTGCCTGCGAAGAAATGGTTACTGCCGAAGAAAGGGCGATTTGGGCGGAATTTTTGGTGCTGTTCACCTTGGCGGTGGTATCTGCCACTTTGTGAGCAGTGACCTTGCCACTTTCTGACGCGGTGCCGGTTGTAGTTACCTTGAAAGTAACCGATACCGTAATTTCATCGCCTACGGCAAGACCTGCAAGAGGAGATTCGTAGCTGATGCCCATATCTTTGACACCGATTACTTCGTTGCCTGCAACGTCCTTGAGGAAGACTTCGCCGTTGTTGGGGGAGCTTGCCGTGCCGCTGATCCAGGCGGAGGACACGACTACGCCCGTAAGCTTGTAAACGGTGTCGCTTGCGGTAACGTTGCGTGCTTGCTTGACGGAAAGATCGGTGGATTGGTTAACGGTTACAGTGACGGTTGTGGTTTTGCCGGAATGCTCGATAGTGAAATCGACGGAGCCTGCCTGCCACGTGCCGCTTGTGATCATATCTTTGGTGATATTGACAAGTTCGTGAGAACCGTCTGCCTTGTTAACCTTGAGTTGCAATTTTGTAAGTTCGTCCACCACTGCTTGTGCGCCGTCGCCAACGGAGTATTCGCCCTTGGTTAACGCCGTTGCCAGTTCGACGGAAGATACACTATTTGCCGATACCTTGACGGTGAAGGAAAATTCCTTTCCGTTGCAGCTGCCATTGACGGTGTAGCTGCCTGCGGTTGTCATATCCGGCAAAGCACTTGTGATCATGCTTGCCGTTACCGTGATGACGTCGTCGGAGCCCTTGTCGTACTTGACTGTGAGCTTGGCACCCTCCATGGAGAAGGTTTCACCAACCAAATAATCAACCTTGGTGGGGGCGGTGAAAGTTGTGGAAGTGACGTTACGCTCGACGTTGGTAACGTGAGAGTAATCCAACACGATGAATTGATGGTAGTAGTTGTTGCCGCCACCGAAAAGCATGTACATATTCTTGTTGACTACTGCGTGTTTGCCGAAACCGGGCTTAGCGTTGGCATCGCCAACGAAGAAGTTGCCCAAGCTGGGTTCGCCCAAGGTGTAATACAAGTTACCCTTTTGCATGGCGGGGGACAAACCGTCGATTTTTTGGTCGGCAACATTGTCGATAGTAGGATCGAGGAAGAAGCGCCAGTAGCTGTCGCTGTAACGAACTACATTGAAGGGGCCGTTAATCTTAACGAGCTTGTAGAAGTTGTTTGAACGGTTTTCGTCCTTTAAGAAGTTGACTAAATCGTCCTGAGTGCTGATTTGCACGGCGTTTTGCGTGGCAATGGTATAAGTTGCATTTTGTTGCAAAATGCCTGCTGCGTGCAATGCGCCGCCTGCGTACTTGGCGAAAACTTTGCCGCTGTCGCTGTAGCTTGCGTAATCCTTACGGGTGGAGTTGTAGTCGACCAACGTGACGGGAAGGCGAACATGTTGACCTACTTTGAAGCCGTTGGTGTCCAAATCCAAATTGTTGGTTGTGCCGCTGGCAACCAAACCGCTGACACCGATGTACTTGTCCGCTGCTTGGTCGTAAACGATGAACTCTTGCGGGTGAGCTGCTTCGCCGGTGCTCAAGAAGCCGACGATGATGCCGTCCAGCAAGTAAGTTTTGCCGTCGACGCCCTTTTGGAGAAGTTGACTGACGGTGAGATAGTCGGTGCTGATGGGGTAAGAAACGGACTTGGTGATGAGAACGTTCTTGACGAACAATTCCAGCTCGATGACGATGTTTTCGCCCTTGTCGTCGATGTGGTAACCCTTGTAGTCGTCGGCAAGTGCGTTAGTCCACTCTTCGTCCTTGGTGCCGTCGGTGTAGACAACCTTGTACTTGACGAAAGAAGAGGGGTCCATGGTGGGAACGTATTGCTCTGCTTCGGTGGAGAACTCGACATCTGCAACTTGGCGGGGCGTTGCCGACTTGACAACGACGACGCTTACGTCGAGAGTGTAATCGAGATACTTGACGGTGACGTGGGTGTCGCCGAGAGCAAGAGTTTCACTGTCAATGGTCCAGTGCGAAAGCTTTACTCTGCTGCCGTTGGACAACGTGCCGTAAATTTCCATGCCTTTGCCGTCAAAGGTTTCGCCTTGAACGTAGGTGGTTTTGGTGGGCATTGCAAGAAGTTGAATGCCGTAAATGCGGGTGATTTCGACATCGAAAGAGGCGGAAGCATCTCCGACCGAAATGGTGACGGTGGCGTCGTCGCGCGTGAGAACGTCCTTGTCGGCGACAAAGTCGGTGCAATCTGCCGTGGTGCCGTCTTCGTAAGTTTTGGTTACTTTGATGCCGGTGAGATCAAGCTTTTCGCCTTCGACGTAGCTTAGCTTGGTGGGCATCGCGGTGATTTCGATGCTCTTAACTGCGGGGCCCGGTTGCGGCGGTACTTCGCACGCAACGCACAGCAACAACGTTGCTAAAAGACAAAGTGCGAAGAGAATGCGAGTGATTGTTTTTGTCATTTTGTACTCCTTTACTGTATTTGCAAACGGTAATTGCTTATGCAAACGAAACCGCACCGCCATTGCCCTGTGAAAGGTAAAAACCGATGCGCTTTGTTTGCCATGTTGCACTGCTACCTTGCCACCGCTTTGCACGCTGCTTGAACAACGCAAATTGGTGACGATGAGTGCAAAAACCATTTACGATATATATTATAAAGGAGTCGGGTAACAAAATCAATACCCATTGGGAAATCGAATGTAAAATGTGCGTTAACGGAATGTAAAGTGGCAACTGTCCGCAAAGCCACCGCACGAATAAGACTGCGGACGAAGATGCTTGCGCAAAAGGCGACCTTGGACAAAGTCGGCAAAGGCGCAAAGGGCAAAAAGCGCTAACAAGAAAGTGCGGACAAAAAGCTTTGCGAAAATCGGCGCCAAAGCCGAAAGGAAAAGCCGAAGTAAAAAGGTGGCGGACATACTACACAACTGCGACACGAAACAGACAAAGGCAAAGACAAAACCGTGAAAAGAAAAACTCCTCCGCAAGCAAATGCTCGCGAAGGAGTAAAAACAGGAAACGAAATTTTCTGATACTAACTATTGGCAAATAATGCTTTTGCTTGTTGCAACTTGACCGCCCCGCCATAAAAGTGTGCAAAGGGCACTGTATTCCACTACCATTGAAAATAATCAAGGGCGTTTGTGCCCCGTTGCCCAAAAAAACGCAAGGAAAAGCAGGTTGTTGCAGGATTATTGCCTAAGATTGCCGCTCTGCTACTTGGAGATGAGAGAGGGGCGTGTGACGGCGTAACAGTCGTAAGCGTAAAGAGTCATTAGGAAGTTGGAAACCTTGTCTTGCGTGTCGTACGCTGCCACCACTTTGCCACCACTAACTTGCAAAATTAGAGAGGAATCGACAAAGATCAACTCTTTGTAACTGCCGCCGTTGTAAGACGTGTAAGCGGAGATGACGTCGCCGCACTGCAAGTAATCGGCAACTACCGCGCGGCAACGAACGTTGTCTAGTGAGAGTTTGGAACCGGTCTTTAAACCGCCGTACAAGCCGTAAACGTTGCAAGCAAAGGCGTTGCTATCCTTGTTGAGAGCGTTTGTGGAAGAATACATTTCGCCCAAAACATCGCTTGCAGACTTGTAAGTGGAGGTGAAAGCGCTGCTTGCCTTGGGAAGTTCGGTAGCAACTAAATCTGCCATGAGTGCGTAAACGCTGGTGGCATCCGTACCCACTTTGCCACGCAAGGCGGTGCCGAGAGCTGTGCGATCGACGGCGTTTTCTACTTGGTGAGCGATGGAGTTGAGAGGAATGTCCACAAGGTAGGTTTTGCCATCCACTATTGCACTAAGTTCGCCTACGGTGGCGGAAACTTGGTAAGTGTAGTAGACGGTGACCGTTTGCCCTGCGGCAACCTTGCCTATTTCAAAGTAAAGATCGTTGCCATCCAGTGTGGCGCAATCGGACGCTTCGTCGAGTTGAACGCCTTGAGGAATGGTTTCCTTGACGTAGACACCGTTGTGGTCTTCCTTGCCGGTGTTGGTAAGGGTGACGGTGTAGGTGATTTTGCTACCCCTTGTTACCGACGTGAAGGGAGCAACGGAGGAGGATTTTTCCGCCTGCAAGTTAGCCAAAACGTAACGAGCAACGGAGCGTTCCGTCATTTCCGTATTAGCAAATTTGCTGTTGGTGGGGCGCAAAACGCCGAAATAGAAGGTTTTGTCGCCACTACGGTTAGCGAAAAGGTATCTGCTTGTGCCGCGATCGGTGAAAACGTCGTCGGCGGAGAGCACCATGACGGTGCCGTTCTTTTCGGCATCGGACGTTCTGTCGTAGAAGCCCTCCGGATTGGTGCTACCTGCCGTGGCGGACAAGCTGTTGCCCGTGCTGTGCAAGAAGGTGTTGTTGCCAACGTACATCATGAGGTGCCCCGACAAGGAGCTTGTGGACTTGCCGTGACGGTACACGACGTGATCGCCCACTTGAAGGTTGGAGCGGATTTCTTGCAATAATGCTTTGCGTGCCTCTTCGGTGGCGTAATCGGCCGTTTGAACGTAGTAAATTACGTCGGGAGAATCTTGATTGTCGCGGCAGTAATCGCAATACGCCTTCGTCTTGGGATTGTTGTTGACAACGTTGGCGCCAAAGACATAGTTGTAGACGGCATCGACGTAGCTACTGCAATCGAGATAGGCGCGTTGGTAAGAGGTTGCATCCTCCGGGAACATGTTTACGTTGCGACGGTAGATGTTTTGGTCGTAATAAATTTGGCTGCCTTGTGCGTAGTAAGCATAAGCCGTGGCGGACAGTACGTTTTGCGCGTTTACAGTAGCAAGTTTGGCGGCGTTTGCCGACTCGTACAGGCTACGCAAGTAGTCTTCGTAAGTGGGCATGGCTTTGCCGCACGTGGAACAGCTGTGGGATTCGTACCCGTAGTTGTGGCTCGTGGGCTGCCAACCGTCTGCATAGGGGGTGGAGCAAGATTCGTCTTGGAAGAACTTGCCGCAAGTGGAACAAGCGTAGCACTTGTCGCCCGTTTTGCTGCAATGCTCTACTTCGACACCGCTTGTGTGAGCTGCCTTGGCAATGGGTTCGCCGCCGGAGATGAGCTCGCCGCAAGTGGAGCACTTGGTGCATGCCGTTGTGCCCTCTTGGTAGCAAGTGGGATCCACTGCGGGATAACTTGTGGGCGTATGTTCGCCGAAGGGCAGTTCTTCGCCGCCCGAAAGGGTGATTCCACAAGTAGAACACTTGACGGCATCTGCCACGCCGTGACGAACGCAAGTGGATGCGTAGCCCTTGGCGGTGATTTCAGTATGCCCCTTGGCAGGAAGCGCTTCGGCAACCGTTTCGCCACACTTTTTGCAAGTGTAACTACGCTCGCCGCCCTCTGTGCAGGTGGACTGCTTTGTGATGGTGATGTCGCCGGAAGGAACGTGAGAACATTCCGTAGCGGACGGGGTGCATGCAGCAAGGCACAAAGTAAACAGTGCCAAAGCCGCAAACAACAATATTAGCCGTTTTTTCATAATTACCTCCATTTGATGGGACTATCCGCCGCAAGCGTAACGCACCGTGTGGCGCTAGTGCCCGTGACGAGGTGAGAACCTAAAAAATAACACAGCATACAATAACACATCAAAAGCCGTTTGCAAAGGGCTTTTGACAAAAATTAACAAAAAATTAACATTGGTTTTAGAATTTGTAGCATAGTAAAAAGCGGGAGGGCGTGCAGGCAAAACAAAGGGCAGATAACAAATCAACCCCACTTGTAACGGCGAAAGTGTGCACGATTACACCGCTGACGACAAGACGAAAACGCCGACAAAAAAGGGCGGAAAAACTGCGTGCATAGGAAAATAAAGCGGCTGCGACCTGACCGGTTGCAACCGCTGTAATTGAAACTGTTTTGAAAGACTATTCGCCGAAGATGAAGGTGGCTGTTACGATGCCGGTATCGGTGACGTAATCGAGAGTGATGCTTTGGATACGCTGCTCGGTGTAAGCCACGGTAACGGACAAATCGGTGCCGTTGAAATCGTCGGTGCCCATGAACAGATCTTCGTTGCCGCTCTTGACGTGGGCGGAAAGGGTGCCTGCCGTAGCGAAATCGACAATGTCGAAATAGTCGGCGCGGAAGGTGAAACCGTCGACGAGAAGGGTGGCAATGCCGCTTGTGGGCACTTGATTGCCACTTTCATCCGTGGTGATGCCATCCTTGACGGAAAACTTACCGCTGCGGGTGACAACGAAGGAATCGGGAATGACGATGTTGCCGTCTGCGCCCTCTTGGAAGGTGCCCAGCTCTTGATAGCTGTAAGAAACGTTGCAGGTGCCGTCTTGATCCGTGGTGGCGTTTGCTGCGAAATCGAAACTTTTGCCGCCTGTGGTGACACTGCCCGAAAGGCTGACGGTGGAATAGGACTTGCTTGCAAGCTGCGATATCGTTGCCAAAGCGGCAGAACCGTCCTGACAGCTACACAACAATGCAACCGCCAAAATGACGACGATGACGATGGAAAACTTTTTCATTGACGGTTACCCCCTAAAACAATTTGCTCTTGATGATATACACCAGCACCAGCAACCACTGCGCCATTGCCGTTGCACCGCCGCTGACGTTGGCAAAGACTTGCGTGACGGAAGAATTGACCTCGTTTGCCGACTGGTTATAGGCGGAGATTGCCTGTGTGAGAAGGTTGCAGGCATCTTGTGCCGCCGCGCGCTGCTCTGCCGAGAGAGTGTTGTAGGCTTGTGCTGCGTTCTTGATGGAGTTGAACAGCTCTTGCCCCTCCTTGCCTTGAAGGGCGCCGAC
This sequence comes from uncultured Oscillospiraceae bacterium, assembly GCA_964474475.1. Lineage (GTDB taxonomy): Bacteria > Bacillota > Clostridia > Christensenellales > CAG-314 > Fimimonas. The sequence continues at coordinate 14,521 of CAYYTD010000005.1, forward strand.
GAGAGAAACGAAATTGGTTACTTGCACGTCCGTGCCGTCGCCCGACGAACCGCCCGACGAACCGCCGCTTGCCTTGTTGACCGTGACGGATACTGCTGCCGATGCGTTGCCGCAAACGGCGTAAACCGTGGCGGAACCTGCGCCTTTTGCCGTGAGAATGCCGTTGTTGACGGTGACGACGTTTTCGTTGCTGCTTTGCCAAGTGACGGAGCCGTTAGCCGTGACGGAAAGGGTTTGGGTGCTGCCCACCGTCATGTTGACGGAGGAGGGGGACACCACGACACTATCGACAGGGGGCTTTTCGTCCGTGATGCCGTAACCGACGGAGATTTCCGTGATGCGGCAGACGTTTGTGCTGACGACCTTGATGGCAAAATACTCGTAGCCTGCGGGCACTTGCCACGATGGGCTATCGGCAAGCGACTTTTGCCCGAGGCTGGTTGCGGTGGGTTCGCTTGTGGTAGAAAAGGGCGTTTTGGATACGAAAAGCTCGATTGTGTTGCCCGTTGTGCCCTTGAGTTGCACTGTGGTGATGCCGCCGCTACAAGGGGCATCGTTGAAAAGGTAGGCAGGTTGGCCGTTTTTGAGATTGAGTTGCAAGTTGTCGCTCGCGCCGTCGAAAATGTACGCCTTGCCGCTCAAGTCGCCGACGGTGAAGGGCCACCATCCGTAGCCGGTGCCGCACTCGAAATTCTTTCGTGTGATGACTGCCGTTTGAGCGGTGACTGCCTTTTTGCTGACGGTGATGCCGTCCACCCGCTTTTGAATGGTGCCGAGTGAACAAATGACGTGAGTGGTACCCTCCGACAGGTATTGCGAACCGGTTGTGCCGTCTACCCAGTTAAGCGTGGACAGGTCTGCCGCCGCAGTGGAACCGTCGGAATAGACATAGCGAGCAGTTAAGCCGCTTGGATCGAACTTGTCGCCCGCGTAATAAGCCGTTTTGGTGGGGGAACCCGCGATTTGCAAGTCGGTGACCGCCTTGACTGTGACGGCGGCGTACGCCTTGACGGAGGAATTGGATTTGCTTGTTGCAACAAGGTTGGCGCTACCTTCGGCAACTGCCGTGACCTTGCCATCCGCCGAAACGGTGGCAACGGAGGTGTTGGAGGAGCTCCACGTGACTGCGGAACTTGCGCCTGCGGGGGATGCCGTGACGGACAGCGATGCCGTTTGTCCTACTGCCAAATTGAGAGAAGAGGGGCTGATGGTAAGGGAGGTTACGTCGACATCGTTGAGATTGTTGTAGGTATCCATGGAGGCAGTGAGCTTGTTGACAGAAGATGCAAGCGTGCTGCCCGACGATGCGTAATAGCTGCCGTTTTGGCTATAAATGTAGTAAGCGTATTCGGGGTGATCGATGAAGGGATTGCGGTTGCCCTGAATGGTTGCAACGTAGTTGTTGCGAATTATTTCCGACTCTGTTGGGGGCTCTTCGAGATGCCACTTGTAGAGAGTGTCGAAATCGCCGATGGTTTTGCAATGCCCTGAACCATCGACAAACTTGAGGCTGTAATCGTTGCCCCAACGGGTTTGAACGTACATGAGAATGCGTGCGGTGGCGCCGCGATAGCCCTTGCCGGGGTAGAAAAAGCCGCCGCCCTTGTAGCACAAGTTGCCGTAAGAGGTGGAACCGTTTTGCTTGACAATATCCGTAGTGGTTTCGCCAAAACTGAGGCTGCCGCGTGTGCTGTTGAGATCGTTGTCGCAAGGGCGAAGATGGTGAGCATCGCTGCCTGCTTTGCTCTTGGCAGGGAAGGCGTCACCGCCGTCCTTGGGCCAAACGTGCTCGCGATTGGCACCATAACTACCGTAACTACTAACTACCGTGCCCGTGTAGAAAAGCAAAATTCCGCTGCCGTTGGGGTTGCGGTCGGACTCGGCGTAGATAGAAGTTAACTCGTTGTAGGAAGTTTCGTGCTTGTGCGTTGAAGTGATTAGGTTTGCCAGCTGCGTGCGAAAGGCTTCGCCACGAAGCTCGGTGTTGAGCGTGTTGTAGTAAGTGCCGCTGTAAGTAGGAGTGTAAGTGGGCGTTGTTGCCGCGTAAGCCGTTTGCTCCGTGGAGGGCGTGGAAATTGCCGTCGGAATAACTGCGACGACAAGCAGGAAGACCGCAAGCAGGATGCTTAATGCGGTGTATTTGCGAATTTTGTTCATAAGGCATCTCCCATAACCTTTTTGTTGACAGTAGGATAGCACAGTTTTGAAATTTAGTAAACCCCTTTTTTAATTTTAGCCCTTAATGCCGAATTTTGGCGAGAAAGGAGCGAATTGCGTGCGTATAGCAAAATTGCGGAGAGAAAATTACCTTTTTGGAACGAAAAAACGCACCGTTACAATGCAAAGTGGCGTTGCCGCAGTTGCACCACGCTTGGCAGGAAGTTGCCTAATACTTGCCTGTGGCAAAACAAGCATTTGCGGAACGCTTGGCAGCAAAACGCCGACAAAAAGCCAAACTTGCAAAACAACGCAAAAAAAAACGCAAGCAAAGGGCGCTTGCGTAAATTCTTATATTGATAGTTGAAGAAAGGGAGCTTTACAACCGAAGGGGTGCTTTTACAGCCTGCACAAGTGGCTATATTTGTAGCGGAAGAACGCGACAACCTTTCGCACCATATAAGTTGTTACTTTTTGGGTTTGAAAAGAGGCAATGTGACGGTGAAGGTGACACGACCGTCGGCATAGGTTGCCTTGACGGTGCCGCCGTGAGTTTGGCAAATGGTTTGTGCAATGGCAAGCCCCAAGCCGTTGCCGCCGTTGTTTTTGTTGCGGGAGGCATCGACGGTGTAAAACCTGTCGAACAGGTGGGAAAGCTGCTCGGCGGAAAGCTCGGCACTGTCGTTAGAGACGGTGATGAGAGCGTGCTTGCCACCTGCTTCTAACGAAAGGCGAACGTTGCCGCTACCGACGGAGTACTTGTTGGCGTTGTCCAGCAATATCCCGACAAGCTGCTTGAGCTGACCGTCATTGCCGTAGACGGTGACGTCACGAGCGACGTCGTAAGTGAAAGCCTTTTGGTTTTCGTAAAAAACAGCATCGTAAGTGAGGGCGGTGATGCCGACACAATCGGAAAGGTTGGTGCTTGCCATGGCGACTTGCAATCCGTCGTCACTCTTTGCCAAAAACAGCAAGCTTGCAACCAGCTCCGCCATCCTTTTGGCCTCGATGCGGGTGTTTTGTATCCATTTCATTTGGCTTTGCACCGTTTCGTCCGGGTGGGAAGCGATGATTTCCGTATTAGCCATAATAACGGAAAGGGGAGTTTTGAGTTCGTGAGAGGCATCCGCCACGAAACGCTTTTGCTTTGCCCAGTTTTCTTCGATGGGGTTGAGAGCGACTTTTGCCAGCACTTGGCTGATAATGACGTGGCTGATGAGCCCGAACAGCAAAATTGTGAACACCCAAAACAAATAGGGTAAAATGCTGGTTTTGGATGCGGAAAGGTCGTTGATGGCTACCACCAAAGTGTCGCCAACCTGCTCCGACTTGTACTTGATGAGTCCGCCAAAGCCCAAATCGACACCGTCGGAGTGGGAGGCTGAGGCTATCTTTTTGACGTAGGACTCTATTTTGATGCGATCCAAAGTGACGTTTTTGCCGACGAAAACGGTGAGGCTGCTGGTTTCGTCATTGTACTTGGCAAGAACGACGTCGTCGAATACACTACGCTCGGCAAAACTTTCCTCCGTGCCGCTGAAACTCAATGCAAGTTGCAGGCGGTTGTCCCGCTCGTTGTCGATACGGCTATAACCGATGACGAAAATGAGCACTATGGCGCAGAAAAACACCAACCCCAAAGAAACGGCGTTGATTGCTGCTATCTTTTTTCGTAGGGTGCCAATCACTTGTCTATCTCCAAATAATACCCCAAAAGCCTCTTTGTGAGAATGGTAATTTTGCTGCCGATGAAGTACATCTTTTTACGCAAAAAGGACATGTAAGCCTCGACGTTGTTTTCCGTTATGTCGGAATCTAGCCCCCAAACCTTGGAAATGATGGCTTCCTTGCTGATAACCTGCGTGGGGTTGGACATGAGCATTTTGAGAATTTCGTACTCTTTGGCGCCGAGGGATACCGTTTTTTGCCCACAGGTGAGGGTGTAATTTGCCGTGGATAGTTCTAAATCGCCATAGGTGATGGTATCGAAAACCAACTCTGACTGACGACGGGCAAGGGCACGCACACGTGCAAGCAACTCTTCGGCCGCAAAGGGCTTGGTGAGGTAGTCGTCCGCACCGCAATCTAACCCCTTGACTCTGCTGGAAACTTCGTCCTTGGCGGTGAGCATGAGTACGGGCACCGTGCACTTGTTTTTGCGCAAGCGACTGACGACCTCGAAACCGTCTACGCGCGGCATCATGACGTCTAACACTATTACGTCGTAATCTCCCTTGAGAGCGTAATAGTAGCCGTCTTCGCCGTCGTAGACTACGTCGGCAATTATTTTGTTGTGCTTGAAAAGCTCGCCGAGAGCATCGGCAAGGGTAACTTCGTCGTCGACTACAAGAACTTTCATGTGTGTACCTCGTGCTGTGGTTTAGTATAGCATCCTTTGAAAGGGAATGCAAGCCCCCTGAAAATATTGCTGGAACTCCGCTGCTGAAAAAGGGCAGGGCGCAAGGGCGGGAGAATGCATTTGTGCAACTATATGATAGTGAAAGTCACTTAAAACTAACTGAATGGGGGAACACAGGAGCTAAAAGGTGCGTGCAAAGGCAAAGGGCAAAAAAATGACAGAAAAAGAACAGGGAAAGGACGAAAAAAGCCAAACGGAATTACAAAAACAAAAAAAGGTTGGCGGAGCAAAAAGTGGAAAGGTGGGTTTCGATTACATCCAAAATGGGAAAAATGCACTATTGACGAAAAGCGCCAAAGGGCGGTGGCACGGGACGGACAAAAGGGGCAATGGAGAAAGAAAAAACGACAAAAGGGGCGGACAATGGCTTTGAAAAGCGTTGGGGAGCGTTGAAAAGTGCAAAACAGACGGAATGGGCGGGAAAGTTCAAGAAGGGGGATAAAAGGTGACGGAAAAAAGAAAAGAAATACTTGGGGTATGCTGCGGAACGGTGGCGGCGTGTGAACTTGCATGCGTAGTGTTTTTCGGCGAACAATTTGCAATGCGAAAGTGGGTTTACTTTACCGTGCTGAGCAACGTTGCCGCTTTGCTTGCGTGTGTGGCGGTATGCATTGCGTGCGTGACGAAATCGCTGAAAAAGGAGCACTGCCGCTTGCTGGTGTGGGCAGCCTGCATGACTACATTTACTCTTGCCGTGGTGCTGCTGGGCGGGGCATCGACGGAGCAGGGGTACCAAAGTTTGCTGTTGGAAGGCTCGTCACTATTTGTGCATACGCTGTGCCCCATTGCCATGATTTGCATTGTGGTTGCGTTGGTGCCGAGGCAGGAATTGTGGCGGAGTATTGCCGACTCGGTGTGCACCACCCTTTGCTACGGCGTTGTGATGTACGCACTGAACGGCAGGGGGATAATTGTGGGACCGTATTATTTTTTTGAAGTGCTAAACCTGACGACGGGAAAACTATTTGCCTTTGCGTTGCTGCTTGTGGCACTATCCGTTGGGACGACGACGGCGCTGCACCTACTGCACGGGGAGAGAGAAAACTCGGTGGGGTACGAAAAAAGTGGCAAATGGACAAAAAGAAAACGGACGATGAACCGTCCGTTAGCTACGCATTATTGAAAAATAAAAGGGGTTAATCTACCTTGACGGTGGAGCCGCTTGGAACGTGCAGGGTGATGCCGTCCCTTTCCAGCCAAACATCCGTGCAGGTGGGGTTGTAAACCATGCTGCCGTCCGCACTCCAAATTAGGCTGCGGAAGGCGGTGACGTAGGAGTAAATTTCGCCGTTGGTGGCGTACCAAACGTCGTTGCGCAGGGCAACCTTGTCGAGCAAATTAGTGAGCACCTGCCAGTTGTCGTGGTCGTCGAACTCGTAGCTGTGCCCCCAAACGTAGAACAAAAAGGGCTCCCGAAACTTGACGGAATGGGCCGGGGAGGTGGAAACGAAGGCATCCGCAAGTGCAGGCAATTCGCCGGCGTCGTGATGGCAGGTGGGATTCCAGCAGAGAAAATCGGTGGGAACGGCAAAATCGTGAGTGGACTTGGTTGTGCGGCCGTACACCACTCCGCAAGCGCGGCAGGCATCTTCGATTTGCTCGCTGACGTCGCCGTAAGCGTAAGCCATGCCGTTGACGACTCTGCCAAAAGCCTTTTCCAGATAGGTGCGGTTGGCGACGATTTCGTGATACATTTGCACCGGCGGACACTTGGACATGAACAAATGGCGATGGCCGTGAAGGGCGATTTCGTGAGGACAGCTGCCGAAAAGTGCCAAAACGTCCTTTTCGGGCAGGCGGTTGTGCCAATCTTGCCTGTCGAAGAGATCACTGTTGAGGTTGAAGGTGCACTTGACGGAGTAATCGTGCAAAATTTGCATGAGGTGGCGGTCGGCAGCGACGCCGTCGTCGTAACTGAGGGTGAAAGCTTTGAGTTTGCCTTGCGGAAAACGCATGAAAGTTTCGTACTTCACTTGATGATACTTCCTTGTAAATTATTAGTTGAGCCTATCGCCCCAAAAGGAGCGGCGGCGGAAAAAGCAATTTGCATCCCCCAAAGGGGCGCGGAAAGTGCCAAAGGGGAAAAAATTGAAAATCGTATGGACAAAACGGAGTTTGTGTGGTAAAATGCAAAGAGAAGGGAACGTTGGCGGCGTAGGAAAAAGTCCTTGCCGACAAAAACTACTTGACCTTGTGCATTTTTCGGAGGAATGGCAGATGAACGACATAGTATACGTGGGAAAACACCTGAGAACGTACACCGTGCAAAAACACTTTCATGAACACTGGGAATTTGTGTACTGTACGAGCGGCGGCGGCACCTTTGAATTTGACGACAACACCACCGTTAACTACTCCGCAGGGGACGTGGTTGTGGTTCCGCCTAAACTTAACCACACGAACAACAGCGTGAAAGGCTTTACTAACATTCACATCCGTGTGGCGGAGGCTATGCTGCCCTTTAAAACCGCCGTAACCATTCACGACGACAGCGACAGGCACGTGCTGCACGCCTTTGAGGACGCATTTTTTTACTTTAACAGTGCGTTGGACAAAAAACAACTGCTGATTTCGGCATTTTGCAACCTTATCGTCAACTACGTGATTGCCTTCCAGGACAACAGCCCGTTGAGCAAGGTGGTTGAGGAAATTAAGAGCAACATTGTGAAGAACTTCCCCGACAGCAACTACCAGTTGGACGAATACTTGCACTCGTTGCCCTTTAGCTACGACTACTTGCGAAAACTCTTCAAAAGCGAAATTGGCATTACGCCCCACGCCTTTTTGACAAATATGCGCCTACAAACGGCGGAAAAGTTGTTGAGCTCCCTTGACCACGAATACAACGTGACGAAGGTTGCCTTGATGGTTGGATACGACGAACCGTTGTACTTTTCGAGAGTGTTCAAGAAGCAATACGGTTGCTCTCCGCTGAACTACGCACATCGCAAGCACAAGCCTGCAGACAAGCAAAAATCCACGGGGGGGGGTATGTAGATTCCCTGTCCGAATAATTTTGGTGGCAAGCACCCACTTGCCTGTAGCAAAAACGAAGTGGCAACGAGATGCCGCTTGCGTGACAGCCGAACAATGGCGAAGTGCCGCATGTGCAGCGTAACGGTTAAGCCTGAACAAAAAGCTGCGTGGCGGCGAAAACTTGCACCATCGTAGCAAAACGGCGGCAAGTTGCTTGAAAGAATTGCAACGGCAGCGAAGTGCCGCTTGCGAACCGAAAAAGACTGGATTTTACTAAATATTTGCTAAACACCCCTTTGCCGAGGCTTTGGGGTGTTTTTTTGCTATTATTTGCTTGCGACAACCGACGATTGCCGAAATGGCACACCACTTGCAACAAAAAACACAAGTGGGAGCGCTAACCGCAACGAAATTGAAAGCTGCAGCCCGATGCCATTTAGACAACGGTGGAATTATCAAACTGCCGCCTAGCGACTTTCCAGTTGCGGGGACACTATCTAATTACAGACGAACGATTTCCGTATAGCACAGTACGAAGGGGGCAACGCCCTTGGCATCGTTTTGCACTACCGGTTCGGAAACGTAGTACTCGTAAGAACCGTCGCGGCGGAGGTTGTTTTGCGGGCCTAAACCTGCAACCAAGCAAATGCCGCCCAAGTTGAGTTTGCCGTCCGTTTCCGTCAAGTAGCGGTTGCAAATGCCGTCGAAAATGCGAACGCCCAGCTGCCTGAAAGAATCGTCTACAACGCCAAGACGGGCGCCCTTGAGCATGGCGTACGCCACCATTGCGCTGCCGCTGGTTTCGGCATAGTTGCCTAAACTGCCGATGCGGTCGGGCACTTGGAAAAGCATGTCCGTGTCGGAATCGACGTAGTGAGAGATTGCGATGAGAGCATCGCGGAGAATTTGGCGAAGGGGAGCAACCTGTTCGTTGCCCTGACAGACGTCCAAAATATCTACAAGTGCGACCAAAAACCAGCCGATGGAGCGCAGCCAATAGTTTGCCGAAAGCCCCGTTTGCTTGTTGCACCAAAATGCCTGCTTGGAGCAGTCGTAGCCGTGGTAATACAAGCCCGTTTGCTCGTTGCGCATGATTTTGCTGACGTTGACTACCTGATTGACTACGTCCGACAGGTCGCCGTCGTTGCGCACGTGCCACATTGCCGAAAAGACTTGTGCCATGTAGACACCGTCCAGCCAAACTTGGTTGGGGTAAATCTTTTTGTGCCAGAAATTTCCACAAGCGGCGCGCGGCTGCTCGTCTAATTGCCGTTTGAGCAGGTCAATTGCCTTGCTATACTTGGCTTTGCCCGTTTGCTCCGCCAAGGTGAAAAGCACCCTGCCTTCGTTGACGTCGTCTAAATTGTAGTTTTCGATATTATACTGCAAGGGCGTGCCGTCTTCGGCAACGTAGTAATCGACAAAGTTTTGTACGAAATTAAAATACTTGGCGTCACCGCTGATTTTGCCCAGTTCCAGCAAGGCGGTGAGCATGCAGCCGTCGATGTAATTCCACTTGGGCTTTTTACCGCCAGCCTGCTCGACATTCCAAAGAGGTTTTTCTGCCTTGGATTGGGACAAAATTCTATCCACGTAGCGTATAATTTTGTCGTAAGAGGTCACTTTGCCGACGTTTTCCGTTTGAAGGGGTTCGCCTTGGCAGCCATCTACCGAAACGCCGTTGAGCACTACCCTATTGACGTTGAAAAAGCGCATGCCTGCCTTGCAAAGCAAAGTATTGTTGTTCTTCATAGAGGGATAGCCCTCGTTGGCATCTTGCGCGTAGTTGAAAACCACGTTTTGCAAGGTTATTTGCTCGATGGGCTGCTCCGGCAAGCCATCGGCATAGCAAGCGCAAACGTGACAGTCGTTGCAGACCATATCTTTGAAGCAAAACTTGCCCAAGCGGGGTGTGCGCTCATCGACGGGCAGGCATTGCCTTGTGGTGTTGTACTCGGAAAATCTGTCCGGATCGCAACAGTTGTACCACATGTTGAGCACGATGGGCGTTTTGACACCCTCCATGAGAATGTTTTGGAAGGTTACGCCGTCCACAACTGCATACTTTCCCCTGCCGCGGCGCGTCTTGATGCGCAAGCCACGATCCGTCTGCACGAACTTGCACTGCTTGACGGTTAGATTGGTGACACCGCCTGCCATTTCGCTGCCCAAAGTGACAGCGCCGTGACCGAACTGCATTAAACAGTTGACTATATTAGTATTATTTGCCGATTTTTTGTACGTTTTGCCAATGTACGCCTTGCCCGACTTGATGGCAATGCAGTCATCCCCCACGCTGAAGCGGCAACCGATGATGTTGACACCGTTGCAACACTCGGGATCGATGGCATCGGTGTTGGGACTGTCGTGAGGGGCGCGGACGAAAACGTCCAAATAGTTGACGTTGGTGCAAAAATAGGGATGCATTTGCCACGAGGGAGAATTTTGCGCCGTGACACCGTGGAAATAAAGGTTTTTGCAGCCGTTGAAAAACGCCAAACGAGGGCGGCCGACGGGTTGATTTTTGACATTCTGCCACCAGGTGGAATTTTGCGCGTTGCCGTCGATGCAGCCTTGCCCCACGACGTGCACGCAAGTGAGGTGTTCGCCGAAAATGAGGGACTGCCTCATTGCCACGGGATTGCCCTCCCACGTGCCTACTTGAATTTTTTTGCCGCTGCGGTAATCGGCAATTTCGCCGGGAATGACGGGATAGTCGTCCGTATTGGTGCTGCCGAGCAGGGTTGCGCCCTCATCTAAATGAAGGGTGACGTGGCTCTTGAGGCACAAGGACTTGACCAAATAGGTGCCCTTGGGGAAGAACAATCTGCCCTTCTTGGGAAGGCAGTTGATTGCCGTTTGCACTGCGGCAGTGTCGTCCGTAACGCCATCGCCCTTGGCGCCGAAATCGGTGACCAGATAGCAAGCCGACTCCGCCTGAGTGCGGAAGGTGACACTTGCGGAAGTGCCGTCCACCGTGAGCGTGTAGGTTGTGGACGGAGTTAAATTGAAAAGGGAAAACACGTTGGTGTTGCCGCTGAAAACTTCTTTGCCGTCGATACGTGCCGTAAAGGGCGTTGCCGTGTTGTAAGGCAGGCTGTTTTGCCATGAAAAACAGGCGGATACCGACGACGTGTAGACTACTTGTAGTTTGTTCATGAAAACCTCGGAAATGTGAGAGTTGATGACGAAAATAACGGGATTGCACCGCTATGCATCATGCAAAAGGCGGAAAAACCGTCTTGGTGGGTGCTTGTGACTGCCGCAAATAGTGAAGTGAAATCGCTATTGGCGCGGCAAGTGCCGACGGACTGGCGGTACTACCGTACAAAACAGGCGCTATCGACGGGCGGTGCTGCCGTATGCCGTACGAAAATGGTACCGTGACATCTGCGGACGAGCGGTGTCGAAAATTAGTTGGCGGAAGAATCCGCGGAAGAATCGGAGCCCGTTGCCGTTGAATCGTTGGACGTATCGGCAGACGAATCGGAATTTGCCTGCGATAAAGCGGTTGTTGGTGGCTCGGCGGACGAACCGACCGGCGAATGGGCAGGGGAAACTTCTTGGGGCTCTAATGCCGCTGCTGACTTGTTGCTCTTGGCCTGCTTGACTTTGGACCAAATGAGATTGCGAATGCCGATGACTGCCATGTCGAAGGCAAGGTAAAGGAAGCCGAAAAGGAAGGGTTCGACGAGCAGCTTGGGGACTTCGCCCTCTTGGGAACCTAAAAGCACGTTGATGCCGGTATAAGCCGCAATGACGCACGCCGTGATGAAGTAGGCGTAGCCGATGTTGGCAAAAAGGGTGTAAAACTTCTTTTGCGGGAACAACATCCATTTGTCGTTGTAGTGCTCTTCGGCAGCCATAAAACGGAAAAGGTTGTTGACGAGCAAGTCGGTGACGACACCCATTGCCAAACCGAGGACGAGAATTTGATCCCAATAGTTGGTGATGTAAGTGCCGAGCCCCAAATAAAAGAAAAAGCAGACGGCACCGGCAAACCAAAATTTGATGAAAAGCGCCTTGATCCACGTGGGGATTTTGGAAAGGAAGCCCGATTGGTATTTTTCTATTTCTTCTTGACCGACCTCCGGCACTTCGCCCTCTTCGGCATTGACGAGCCTATCGATGGCATCGGTGTGGAGTTGGTAATAGTCCCTTTCGGGAGTGGGTTCTGTAGGTTGACGGTGTTTTTTCTTTTTTGGCATAGGTACCTGCCTATTGTGTGATTACGCCGCAAAGGGCGTGGAAGTTATAAAATTCGGGAAGAGCAAGCCCCCTATTGTGCCGATAACTTTTGTAAATGAGCAACCAATTGGTTGACGAAAAAATGCAACCGAATTGGTTAACCGAGCTAAACAAACGAACGTGCTTGCGGGGCGATGCGACGGAGCGGATTTTGCAAATAATTACGCTGAGTGCAAAGCCTTGACGATAGTATTATAACGCAAAAGGGGGGAAACCACAATACTTGTTACACAAATAACGGGCAGCCACTTGTGTGACAGCCCTGTTACCATTGAAGTTAATTGCGTTGAAAGGGACGATGGAAGGAAACTGTTCCGTGCAAAAGCATCTGCAACAAGAGCAAAGCTGCCGAGCCGAGTCAAAAACAGACTGCTAATGACAAGCTCCGTGCGGACTTCGGTTGCCATAAGATGCGTTTTGGCGGTAAAAGTTATTCTTCGTCGATTTCGATTTTTTCCGTGGCTTCGGTGTATTCCAACTCTACGTTGGTGTTGATAAGCCTGAAAAGTTTGCCGTAAAGCTTGACTGTGGCGGTGAGCAACGTGGAAACACTGACCATGATGGCGTGGGTGACCATGAGCGACTGCGCCTTGAGAACGAAATCTTGAGAGCCGTCCTCCTTGAGAATCAAGCTGGGGGAGGGACCGCCGATTTTGGCTTCGATACCCAAATAGTAAGCTACGTCACAGAAAATGATGACGGCGCACATTGCAAAATACAGTACGAGCAGGAACACCTTGGGGCGTTCGCGGCGGGGGAAGGAACCCAAAAGACACACGATGGACAATGCCGAGAACAGCATGATGGCGAACTGGCAAAGCCCCATATTTGGTCCGCTGACAAGCGAAGTTGTGTTGGACATGTTGGTGAGGTTGAAGGAATAGACGACGAAGGACACCATCGTCATGACAAGCGCAACCAGATGAGGGCGGCGCTTGAGGGTTACCATCAACTTGCGGAAAAACTCTTTGACGGAAGTGCCCACTTTGATTAAAAACTTTTTCATAAGTTACCTCCGTTAGCGAATGGCGTTGGTCGTTTCTTTGTCGAAAAAGTGAACTTTGTCGAAGCAAACGGAAACGGTGTCGCCATACTTGTAGTTGAGCCATTGACGGATTTTTGCCACCACCGTCTTTTTGCCTACGGTGCCGTGAACAAGGGTGTTTTGCCCGAGATTTTCGTTGTTGGTGACGGACATCGTGACGGAATTGCCCTTGGAAATGTTTTCCGGGCGAACGCCAAGCACGATGGTTTTGCCTACGTAACCTGCAAGCAAATTGCGTTGGTCTTGGTCCAGTTGATACTCAAAACCGTCGCAAACAAGCTTGTCACTTTCCACCTGCGCATCGAAGAAGTTCATGGGAGGTAAGCCGATGAAGCTTGCAACGAACAAGTTGGCGGGGGTGTCGTAAAGTTCCAGCGGGGTGCCCACTTGTTGCACGTAGCCCATGGACATACAGACGATTCTATCCGCCAAGGTGAGTGCCTCCGTTTGGTCGTGCGTGACGTAAAGCATGGTTGCGCCCAAACGCTTGTGAAGAAGCATGATTTCGCGGCGCATTGCTCCACGCAGCTTGGCATCCAAGTTGCTGAGAGGTTCGTCGAACAAGAAAACCTTGGGATTGCGCACTATTGCACGCCCCATGGCGACACGTTGGCGCTGTCCGCCAGAAAGTTGGGGCGGCTTTTTGTTGAGCTGATCCGTCAAACCGAGGATTTCTGCCGCTGCCATTACCTTTTGGTGAATGACGTTGGGGTTCTCCTTGCGGAGTTTGAGAGAAAACGCCATGTTTTCGTACACCGTCATGTAGCCGTACAAGGCGTAGTTTTGGAATACCATGGCGATGTCCCTATCCTTGGGAGGCATGCGCGTTACGTCCTTGCCGTCGATGATGAGCTGACCTGCAGTGATGTCTTCCAATCCTGCAACCATACGCAAGGTGGTACTTTTGCCGCATCCGGAGGGACCGACGAGCACGATGAATTCGCCGTCGTTGACGTCCAAGTTGAAGTCGAACACGGCTTGCACCTTGTTATCGTAAATCTTGTCAAGATGCCTTAAACTGAGTTGTGCCATTGCCCTTTAAGCCTCCGTGGGGTTATTTGCTTGCAGCTGCTTGTTGTGCTGTGCAAGTTGGTGAGAACGAATGATGCCGATGACGCCTGCAGCAATGAGCAGGGCGGCGGCAATACCTAAATAAATGACTACGCGTATAAATTGACCGTTTTGCATGACGAGCACCGTGGTGTCGACACCGTCGATTTTTTGCGTGATTTCCGTGGTGTGTGCCGCAAGAGGCAAGCCGAAAATGCGAACAATTTCGAACAAGCCCACCACTACGAGAGCGACGGCATAGCCCATTTTGTAATTCTTGACGCCCTCCGAGCAAAGGAACACGGTGAGCATGAAAACAAGGTTAACCAACACGGAAACGCCCATGTCGTAAGAATAATAGAAGTTGAAATCGGACTTGTAGATGCTGACAAAATAGAATACGTTGAATACGATTGCAAGCAACGCAAGCCCGCCGGAAAGGCCGTTGAGGGTGAAACGCATGCGATCTCGCTTGATGTAACGAAGTGTTTTTTCGTCCATGATACCCCTCCTACGCTACAGTTGCGGCAACGTCTGCCGAACGACCTTGCGATAATAATTTATTTTCACGCCGCGTGAGCGCAATTTTCCAAACTAAATTTGCCGCTACTGCCAGTGAAAAGGCAATGAGCAAAGCACCGAGAACATAGCCGCAATCGCACCAGCGCGTTGTGGGATAGTACTCGATTTTCCACATTTTACAATACTTTTCAAGCATTTCAAAATTGATTTGCAGGAATTTGCTCTTGTAAAGTGTGACGCGATCCATGAGCCATACGGCAAAGCCAACGTTGAAGACGCAGTACATACCGGTGGAAACGTAGTTGCTGACGTAGTACTTGCGACGAGTGTTGTTGCGCGTGATGAGCATGAACACGGCAATGAGTATGCCGACGATGGATACGGTGATGAGATCTTCGACAAAGCCGGTGTGACGGGTGACGGTTGTTTGCCCGTCGACCGTTTCCTTGGTGAGGTAGGTTTGCAATTCCCAGAAGAATTGCGTGCCGTCTACATAGGCGAAGTCGATGCCTTCGTCGAGATCCAAAGTGAAATAGAGAAGGTCGTACCAGTCGGTGATGAACCCTAATGCGTAAACGAACATGACCGCTGCCATGATGAGAGCGAGTAAGCACAGGATCTTTTGAAATTTCATTTGAGATTTGAACATAGGTACCTCTTTCGCAGCTATACGGAAGGGGAAAGCCCCTTCCGCGCTACGATAGATTGTTTGTTGTGCTCCCCGAAGGGAACGTGTTTCCGCCAGCCGAATTGCCGACGGCGAAAAATTTGTTTTCCGCCACGGCACGGCTATGCCGCCGCTAACGGAAAGAGTTTGCCCGCCGTTGGACGGCGAACCGTCCGCAGGCGAACTTGCACTCCGCAAAGGAGTTGAATTGCTTTGTTATTACTCTACAATTACTTTGTTACTACTCTACCCGACTAAATTATTTAGCGAGAGCGTTGTAGTAAAGGAGAAGTTTTTGCCAAGCAACGGTACGAAGGTTGAGATACAAAGTGTCGTTCCATTCGCCTGCTACAAGTTTAGCTGCATCGGCGGCGGAGCTTACATTCAAGCCTTGGAATTCCTTAATGTTGTAGCCATCCTTAATCATGTTGATGAGGATGTTGTTCTTGCCCTTGGAAGAGCTGAAGTAGTCGGTGAGTTCTTTGTAACCGCTGATCATGGTGTTTTGCGCTGCAGTTTGCGGGAAACTGGTAGGAATGGAGGTATACCACATGTTTTCGGCAATGCCCAAAACGGGGTGTTTAATAGTGCCGAGACCGATAGCTGCGGAAACCTTGGCTGCGCCCTTCTTGCCTATTTCGTGCGTGCATTGATACTCGAAAGCTTGGCTCTTGGGGAAGCCGTTCAACGTGGAACCGAGATAGTAACGAGCGTAGTTGGTGTAGTTGCCGCCTGCGCGTGCTTGAAGATCGGCGTACATTTCGTCGGTAACAACGGGCATTTGTGTTCCGTTGAAGTTGAAGGTTTCGTACTTCTTTGCTACGTCTTCCCAAGTTTTAACTTCGACAGTTGCATCCTTAACCTTGATGAAGGCATCGGAACCGTAGCTCATGGTGATTTGACCTTGTACGGAGAATGCGAAGTCGA
>CAYYTD010000006.1:0-6905 GCA_964474475.1 uncultured Oscillospiraceae bacterium
GTATAATTACGATACGCTTGCTTTCGCAAGCAATTTTAGATCCTTGAATAAATTTCTCTTATTAACTCTGCGTCATTGCAGCAAAAATCGTTGTTTGATTTTGCATATTAACACTCGATTAATATTTTACTCTAAACTTTATATTGTTATATGCAGTTGTCAATGTTCCTTTCTGCCACATCAGTGGCGCTGCCTTGCTGACAGCCTACTAATAATATCACACCAACAATGGGCTGTCAACTGTTTTTCACAAGTTTTTTAAACTTTTTTTCAAACAAGTTTTTGTTGCTTGCCGGTCGCATTATTGCTTAACTTTACCGTTGGCAACTGTTAGCCACGTTGGTAGATACCATTCGTCTTTCCGCCATCAAAACTTCCGTTTTGCATCAAGCAACAAGTTTGTTGCTCTCAAAGCGAAAAGCTTACATATAATACTACTACGGAAAGAATATGTCAAACATTTTTCAAAGAAAAATCGAGAAAAATTTTTGCTTTTCAATTTGTCTGTCGCAAGCACAGCTCAACTGCATTTACACCGTTACTAATTTGCTTCTTCCGCCCCAAGCCGTCGCCCGTTTGGGCGACTTTGGCTTGTTTGAAGGGTGCAAAATCGTCAAGGTTGCCGCAGCTCCTTGCGGAGATCCTTCCGTGTTCGATTGCGGCGGGAATTGTTTGTGCTTACGAAACGACCTGTGCAAGTGCATTTTCGTTGAAGAATTCCCAAAATCCCTTTAACCGAGCCGAAAGCCTTGCAGCAAACCTTTGGACGGCGCATTTGCCGCTATCAATTTGTTTGCCAACAGGCTCCATGCGCAAAAATCATCTCCAATGCGAACAAGGATACTCAATGACATCTCACACCACTGCAGGCAACAACCAAATAACCGTTGCGCTGTGCGGAAACCCAAACTGCGGCAAAACCACGCTGTTCAACCTTGTAACGGCAAGCAGGCACAAGGTGGGCAACCGTGCCGGCGTAACCGTAGAAATTAAAAAAGGCGTTTACCGCCGCGACTCTTCCGTCGCCGTCGTAGATACTCCCGGATTTTACTCCCTGCAGTCGCCATCGCCTGACGAACGAATCACTGCCGATTTCATCAAAGCAAACAAAGCCGACCTGTTCATAGTCGTGGTGGATTGCACGCGTCCCCTGCGCGGCTTGACCTTGGCAAATTCTCTCCTGCAAAAGGGGGTTAACGTTGCCGTCGCCCTAAACATGTACGACGAGGCACTTCGCGCCAAAACAAAAATTGACCTTGAAAGGCTACAAAAGGAGTTTGACTGCGCCTTTTTTGCCCTTTCCGCCGCCAAAAACAAGGGTGTGGACGAAATGATGAGCCGCTGCACCGAATTGGCCGCCAAAAGGAAAAACGCCGACGAAAAAAATATGCGGAAGGCGTTGAGCCGAGAGGACGTGGCGGCACTCGTACAAGTTGCCTTTGTAAAAAGTTCCGCAAGCTCCGAGCGCTCACGACGAATAGACAAAACTCTTTTACACAGATTTTGGGCGTATCCTATTTTCGCCCTGATAGTTTTTGCCCTTTTCTACATTTCGTCGGGCAAATATTGCGGCGGTTTTCTTGCGGAAGTTATTCAAAAGAAAATTACGCCTGCGCTGATACTTGGCGCCAAAAGAGGGTTGTCGCAAGTGTGTCCGCCAAAATTGGTTTTGCTACTTTGCGACGGCGTAATAGGCGGAGTGATGTCCGTCATGGGGTTCGTGCCGCAAGTGTCGCTGCTCTTCGGTTGCATCGCCTTGCTGGAAGACAGCGGTTACACCACGCGCATTGCATTGATATTCGACAGGGCACTTCGCAACTTGGGACTTGGCGGCAAAAGCCTAGTGTCCCTTGTGCTCGGATGCGGTTGCAACGTACCTGCCGTGGCGTCAACGCGAAGCATTTCCAACCGATGCGAACGGGAACGCACTGTTGCACTTGCGCCCATGATGCCCTGCTCGGCAAAGCTGGCAATAATATCTTGCATTTGCACGTCGGTATTCGGCAACAAAGCAATAATTGCAATTAGCTTTTACTTGCTTTGCTTGTTTGCAATAGTTTTGTGCGGAGCAATTGCAAACTTTGTGCAACGAAAAAATTGCCAAGAAGTTTTCTTGCTAGAACTGCCGCCGCTAAGGGTGCCATCCGTCAAAAACGCGTGCATTGCCATGGCGGACAAGGCAAAGTCCTTCGTAACAAAGGCAGGTACAGGCATTTTGGCGGCGTCGGTTTTGCTGTGGATTACAAAAAGCTTGAATTTTTCGATGCGTTACGTCGCTGCCGACAAAAGCATGCTTGCTTGCGTGGGGAAAGCTTTGAGCAAACTGTTTGCGCCCATCGGCTTTGACGACGGCGGATATGGCTGGCAGCTGACCGTGGCAACCCTTGCAGGGCTGTCGGCAAAAGAAACCGCAGTAACCACGCTGCAAATATTGTTGCCGCAGGGTATAGGTTGCCTGCCCGGCGCGTGCGCATATAGCTTCGTTACCTTTAACCTGCTCACTACTCCGTGCATTGCCACCGTTGCCGCAACCTTTGAAGAGCTTGGCGCAAGGAAAGCCATCAAAACGCTACTGTTGCAGCCCATCGTCGCTTACCTATTTGCCTTTGCAACCTACCAAATAGGCAAAAATCCTGCCGTGGCGTTGCCTGCGCTTGCCGCCGTGGCTTTTGCCGCAACACTACTGCTACTCAAACTCCGTTCTTCCATCTCCTGCCTAAACTGCAACGACTGCAACCAATGCCGCTAAAAACCTGCAAACCTCAATGCGGCTTTCTGCGCAAGGGCTTTTTGCCCGACGAACTTTCCTCGTGTTACTTGACGAACCAAAACCACCAGCTCAGCGGAAACACCGAACGCTTGAATTGCCCGCTTACTTGAGTTTAACCCATTGCTTGGTTTGAAACGCCACTACAACAAAAACAAAGCTCACTTGCTTGGCAAATTTATTTCCACTCTCAACAAAAACCCTTCGGGCGGTCGTCGCTCGAAGGGCTGAATTATAATGTTGAAATTTTGTGCGTTGTTGTGAATCCAACGCAATTGCTACTGCCAATTTCAAACGCTTATTTAATGTTTTATTGTTAATATTTATATTATATAATATATTAGTGCTTTGCTTGCAATGTCTAACGCTTGCTTTAGCGTCGGCACGCGGTTGCTTTTCGTCGCAATTTCTCGTTGCCTTTGCAACGCACACGCACCACAAATTTTGCCGCTTGCGAACGGCGATTCTTGCCACCCACGCTTGGCGGTTCTTGCCATCAACGCTCGGTGAACTGGCAAAACAAAGCTAACTGTTCATAAAGTCGCGAGCAAAAACGTTGCGATCCACAAGGGAAAGCTTTTGCGACTTGGCGTAGTCCACGGCGGAACGGTCAAAGTACATGTTGGTGAGTGCCATTCCGTTAATCACGTTGTAGTGCCTTTGGCCTGCAACCACCTTGAACAAATCTCTATCCGTCAAAATTCGCCCCGTCAAAAACACGCTCACGGCAAATTTTACGCCCATTTTGTCCACTATCATGTCGATGTCGTGGTTGTTGGTAACGGGCGTAAGCTTTACGCTGTACCCCTTGCGGCTGAACAAATTGGCAACGTACAGCACAAATTGAGTTTTGTCCATTTTGGATATTTGCTCAAATTTTTCTTCTACCGTTTGCACCTTGTTGCCGTTAACAAGTTCGTACTCTTCCTGGCTGGAAAGGTAGCTAACGGAGGCGTTGTCGAAGGAAATTTCCGTAGGAGTAGCCGCCGAACCATCCTTTTTGCTTTCGCCAAGTCGGCTCAACTTGTCCACGCTAACAGCCACCAAAATTACGCCAACGAATATTAAAAAGCCCGAAATGCAAATGGCGGGGACAAACCACTCGTCGTTGTCATTGATAATTGGCGTGATGTAGGACACGAAGGAAAGCACCGCACCCAGCATAATCAAAAACACCGCAAAGGTTGCCGCCGCAACGGGTTTTTTGTTTGGATTGTCGTCTTTTTTACCCATAAATTCTCCCAAATACAAAGGCGTTGTGGCAAGCAAAGCAAGCTTGCAATGCGCCTTTACTTGCACCTTTAGTTAAATTTGCGCCTTTATTTGTACCTTTCGTTAAATTTTTGCTGTTTTACCCACGTTTTCATTACAAACTTGACGGGGGCAAACTTGACCAAACGCACCTGCGTGCGTGCCTTGGAGCCGTGAATGGAAATATCCTTGCCCTTCACGATGTCTTTGTAAGCCGTTGCCACCACGTCGGCAGATTCGTACAACACCGCCATGTTGGTGATGACTTTTTTTTCGGTAAATTCCGCACGGCTGAAAAAGGCACTTTTCGTCCAGAAGGGGCAAACCGCCGTACAGGTGATGCCGCGCGGCTTGAGTTCTACGTTGAGCGCCCTTGCGTAGCTGTGCACAAAAGCCTTGGTGGCGGCGTAAACGTTTTGGTAAGGCGTGGGCTGAAACGCCGCAACGCTGCTGAATTGTGCAATGTGCGCGCCCTTGCGCATAAAGGGCAACACCTTTTCGGTAAGCTCCACCAAACATTCGCAATTGAGCCTAATCATGTTGGTGCTTTCTTCAACGGGAATTTCGTCGTATCTACCAAATTTGCCAAAGCCTGCCGCATTAACCAGCCACACCACGTCCACGTCGGCGTTGAGTTGGTCCACGATTTTTTGCACGCCGCCGCAGGTCAGGTCGAGGGCAAATTTTCTAACAGGCATGTCCACTTCGGCTTGCAACGAATCCAACAAATCGGCTTTCCTGCCGACCGCCCAAATTTCGTCCAAGTTTTCTTTGGCGGCAAGAAGTTTGGCAAAGTCGCGCCCCATGCCGTTGGTTGCGCCCGTAACAATAGCTATTTTCATACTAACCTCAATCATTCAAAAAGTTGGCTTGCCTTGTTGCAACAAAGCACAAAAGGCAACTGCCACTTTGTAATATTATATCTTGCCACGGTGCGTTTGTCAATTAAAGACGGGCACCGCTGCAAAAGCAAAAAACGCACGGCAATGCACCACGACAAAACACGAAACAAAGCCGACAGCCGCCACGCACTTGACGCAATGGCTTTTCTTAACGAACAACGCAGTTGCCACAAAATAAAAAACCAAAGCAGTAAAGCGACAACAAAAACGCACGCCGCAAAGTAAAAGGAAAACACCGCAATAAAAGCAAAACAACACAAAATATAAACAAAAATACAAAATATAAGCAAAAATACAAAATATAAGCAAAAATACAAAATATAAGCAAAAAACACCGCCTTTGGCAGCTGCCAAAGGCGGTGTAATTATTGTGAGTTGTATGCTACCTGTTGAACAAGCATTATTCGTTAGGTAAGCACTACTGCATTACCGAGTGCACGCTAATTTATTGTTGGGGAGCACACAACCATGTTTGCCATGTGCACGCCGTTACGTTATTAGGTGCGCCGATGCATTTGCTTGTGCACCATGCCAACGCTTGCGCCAAAGGGCTTGGCGTTTAGGCAACGGTAAGCGTAATGTTGCTAACGGTTGCGGTATCCGTGTTGCTGTTGCCGCTGCCGTCTTTGCGGTAGGAAATGTAAATTACGTCTCCTGCCTTAACAGCCTTGGTGTACGTTCCCGATTGACCTGCACCGCTAACGTTAATGTCGCCTGCATTCTTGTCGCTTACGTTCGTCTTGTTAATGAGGACCATAAGCATATCCCAGTTAGCTTCCGAATCGGCAGTGTAACCGAAGGAAAGAGTTCCGTCTTCGTAAACCGTCAATTTGATGATGGAAACAGAACTACCCTTGCCTTGGTTGGTGGAGGTGTAGGTGTTCGATTCGGCATCGTAACTCCATGCATATGCACCACCGCCTACCGTGATGGGGCTTACGCCATTTTCAATTACGAGCGGAGCGCTTTCTTCCCATTTTGCATAGATGGTGGTAGCCGTTTCGATGGAGGTTGCGGTGAATGCCGTTGTGAACGCTTCATCCGTGAACCATCCCTTGAACAACTTGCCATCCTTGTAAACAGCAACTTGGGTGGACAAATCGAATTCTTCACCTGCGTACAAGTCGAGAGATGCTTGGTCGTAGCCATTGCCGCGAACGATGGTAAGGACGATCTTGGCAGCCCACTTTGCAGTGTAGCTTGCGTTAGCCGTGGGAGTAACTTCGGTAACGATGGTTTGAGATGCGTCGCCTGTTACGTACCAGCCAAGGAACACGTTTGCCGTGTCGGTAAGGTCTGCAGGCAAGGTGAACGCAACGTTCAAGTTTGCTTGCAAGGTGGGTTCAAAGGTTCCAAATGCCGAAGTGAAGCTCAATGTTGCCATGGGCTTGTTGATGCGGCAGGTAGAATCCGCTTTGCTTACGCTGAGTTGGTAGTAAACGGTTTGTGCGCCTTCCGTCATGTAAACGTCAAAGTCGTAGCCTGCGCCTTCGGCTGCCTTGGTGTAAGTACCGGTGTGTTCGCCGATGGTTACGGTTTTGATACCGTCCAAAGCAACGCTGCCGGTGATGCCTTCAACGCAAGTGTAGGTGCCTTCGTAACCGTCCATTGCTTGCATGGTGGTTCCGTCGTAACCGCACTTGACGATTACGTTGCCGCTTGCATCCTTAACGATTAAGGTAGCTGCTTGGTAGCAATCCTTACCTTCAACGGGGGTGCCGCTTGCGGTTGTAAAGGTTACGCCAAAGTACACTTTGTTTTCGTGAACGAAAATGTTGGTGGTTGTGCCTTCGTTGGTGTAAGCAAGGCAACGGGTTTTGCCTGCATTCCAGTAAGAGGAGGACAGTGAACTCGTGGAAACGGTGCCCGTCGTCCAAATCCACAACTGAGCCATATCAACGTCGCCCTTGGTGTCAGAGATAACAATGATGTTGCCGTCTGCGCTGATGAATGCTCTGTAGCTGTCCTTTCCGTCAACAACAAAG
>CAYYTD010000006.1:6915-30332 GCA_964474475.1 uncultured Oscillospiraceae bacterium
CGTTGTAGTTGCTGATGGCAACTTGCTTGTTGGAGAAAGGCCAGCTCGTGCAGGTTGCAAGTCCCTTGGTGTTTACGTCAAGCTTGGTGCTGTCACGGTTGTCCGCACTGGTAACGCCACCGTTTGGCGTGGTGCCTTTTGCGCCAAGTGCCTTGTACAACTTGTTGTAGATGGGTGCAGGTCCCCACTTTGCATAAACGTGAATGTTTTCCGTAATTACGCTGCCGTTGGTCCATTCGGTGCCTTCGGCAAAGGTTGCATCGGTAAACCAGCCAAGGAATGCGTGTTCTGCCCATTCGGGTTCGGTAACGTTTACGGTATCTCCCTTGCCGTAGTCAACAACAAGTTCGGCAGTTGCGCCGTCGTTGTAAGTTGCGGTAAAGGTTACTTTGTCATCCCACTTGGCAACCAACGTCACGTCGGCTGTGGGCACGTAGGTTTCGCCTACCAAAGCTTGGGTTGCATCGCCATTTACGTACCAACCACGGAAGACGTGGGTTGCATCTGTAAGAACGGGAAGAGTGAGTGCAACGTTTTTATTTGCAATTACGTTCTTTGCGCTAACCGAAGAATACTCCGTTACGAAAGTGATTGCTGCCACGGGAGTGGTGATGTTAAAGCTGTTGCCGCTGAGGGTGAAGGTGTGGAATTCCACTTGGTTGCCGTCACCGTCAACAACGTACATGTCAAAGCCGCTTGCCGTCTTGGTGTAAGTTGCATTCTTTGCAACGCCGCCAACAGTGTAGATAGCTGCGCCTACGCCGTTCAAAACGAGTGTGTCGGCACCGTTGGTGTAAGTTCCAAAGTATTCGTCCATCAGGCGAGTCATTGCCGTGGATGTATTGGTGCTATCTTTGAAGGTTACGCCTTTGGCAGAAGCAATTTTCAAAATGATGCTGCCGTTAGAATCGCGAACGATGAGCGTGGTTGCTTTTTCGATGGAGTTAGATGCGTTTTTGTTTACTGCAAGAGCATTGCCAAATGCATCGGTGATGGTTACGTTGGAGTAAATGACGTTGTTGTAGGTGTAGATGATGGTATCCTTGCCAAGGGCGGTATCCATCTGTATGAATTGATGGTACCAACTTGCCAAGCTTGTAGAGCCATACTTGTAACTGTAAACGCCGTAGTTTGCAGCAACTTTGCCGTTGGTGCCGATGTGTTGACCGAATACGTAGTAGTCGTTGCCGATATCGTAGTTGCTGTAAATACCCAAGATTACTTTGGTTGCAGCATCAAAGTAGAAGTTGTAAACACTGCCGGAGCTGTTGCGCCAAGTTATCTTTTGACCGTCGTAAGACACTACTTGACCGGTAATTTGTCCGCTAATTTTGCCGTCAATGCCAATGGTGAGCTTTTTGCCACCGCTGTTGCCGTAGCCGCCATTCCACACTTCACTACCGTAGTAGGTGCCTGCGTATGCGGGAAGGTCTTTCCACAAAGCAACGAGTTCGATGCCGTTGTGTTCGGCTTCCACTGCAACTTCAACGTCGACTACGTCGCCGTCCAAGGTCCAACCGGCAAAGTACTTGGTGCCGCTGGCAGAAATGGTCTTGTCCTTTTCGTAAGCGGGCAAGTAATCGGCAATGGTCAAGCCGTTGGGAACAACGATTGCGGTGTCGCCGCCGATTTCGTCCTTAACCGAAAGACGAACGCCTTGTACCCAAGATGCATACAAAGTTGTATTTTGCGTGGGGATGAACGTAGCGCCGATTTGTTGGGTGAGTTCTTCATCCAAGAACCAAGCGTACAGTACGTTTCCGCTAACGGTAGAAACGGGAGTTGCAGGAGTGAAAGGAACTTTTATGTTGACTTGTTCTGCTGCAAGAGGTTGACCGCCGGTGCCTACGTTGTAGGTAATTGTAACCATGGGTTTAACAGCAGTCATTGTGCCGTCTGCCACGGTGATTTGGTAGTAAGCAACGTTTTTGCCGCCTTCAACCACGTACATATCTGCCGTGTAAGATTGTCCGTCGACAATTTGATAGGTACCTGCTTTGGTGCCTACGGTAAACGTGCCACAACCGCTGAGCGTAATGGTTTGTTGTCCTTCGCCAAGGTCAACTTGGTACTGACCTTGCAAACCGTCGGCTTCGACCAATGCGGTGCCGTTGTTTACAAAGGCTCCGACAAGCTGTCCTGCGTTTCCGTGGATGGCAACGTTGTCGATTGCAACGGTTCCGTTAACGATGTTTTCAGCTGCAACTGCTACACCAGCAAAGGTTTTGTAGGTAACGTCAAAGTATACTCTTTGGCCGATGATGGCAATGCCGTAATCGTGGCCCATGCCCGTGTTGCAATCTACGTTGTAGTTGAGTGCCATTGCGCCGTTCCAGTAGGAACCAGCTACGTTGTGAATGGAGATTTCGAACGGAGAAAGAACGTAAGCGCTCTTAAATGCATCGTTGGTGACAACCATGATGCCAAGTTCACAAACGAAGCCGTTGAATACTTCGGACGAGCCGTCTTTGGTTACGGTGAGTTTGATTTGTCCGCTTGCAGCGTTGACAACTTCGATGGTGATTTCTCCGTCGAAAGGAGAGGAGTGGCCTACTGCGTGGCCGACGGCGTCGACGGTGAAGCCTGCGGAAGTCCAAGCGTAAGTGGAAACGTTACGCATTTCATCTTCGCCACGACGGTATACTTCCAAAACGCTGAAGCTCTTGTTTTCGTAAGGAGCAACGAGTTTTGCAACGGGGTAACGAACCACTACGGAAGTATCGCGGGTGTAGCGGTATTCGATCCAGCCTGCTTGTGCGTAGGTGGGAGCTTGTTCGCCCGTCTTCGTCCACAAGTCGCCTTCGATGAAGCCTGCAAGAGTGTCGCTGTCCGTTTCGGTGTGTTCACAAGATGCGCACTTGGTGAGAATGCTAACGCTGTGGTATTCTTGGTAGGTTACAAATACGTATTCGGCGTTGCCCATGACGTGCTTTTCTTTGTTTTCCGTATCCGAAGCTCCGCAAACCGTGCAGTAATGAGCGTGGTAATCGGTAGGTTCGCTGCCGGTGGGCTCCATGGTTTCTTCGTCGTAAGTGATGGCGTAAACCATTTTGCTATCGGCACTCCACTTGTGACCGAGAGCATCGATAACGATGGTTTCCGTTTGACCGCAAACTTCGCAAGCATGAACTGCGCTACCTTCGGTTGTGCAGGTGGCTGCAAGCGTTACGGTGTATCCGCCAAAGGTGTGGCCTTCGGCAGGAAGGATGCTTTCGACGGCAAGTTTGTATTGAGCGTTGGTGTAAGACGCTTTGCCGTTTGTGGTGTGAGTAGCATCAACTACGGTTGCCGTCCAGAAGGTGGTATCGGTGAGAACCGGCAATTCGACTTCGTCAACGTGGTTGCAAGTTGAGCAGACTCTTGTTGCTTGACCCTTGACGGTTGCGGTGGGTTGTGTTGCAATGCTCCAAGCATTGTAGCTGTGACCCTTTGCAAGACCAACGGTGAAGGTTTGTTGCTCGCTAACTGCGCCGCAAGAGCAGCTCTTGTTGTAAATGGCTGCGTGAGCACAATCGGCAGGGGTTTTGAGGAATGCTTCGTCTGCAACGTTTTGGAATACGTGCGGAATTTTGGCAATTTCAACCTCAACAACAAGGTTCATTTCGGTATTGGTAAAGGTTTTGTTACCAACGCTGTTGTGCGTTGCTTCCACAACGTTAACAGTCCAGAAAGAACTATCTGCCAAAACGGGCAAATCGATACGTTCTTGTTCGGAACAAGCTCCGCAGGTGTGTCTGGCAGCACCGGGAGTGGTTTCGGTAACTGCGGAAACGATTTCCCACGCACCGAAGGAGTGACCTTTGGCTTCGCCAACGTAGAACACTTCTTCGCTCATTTCGCCGCATTGGCAGCTCTTGAAGTAAGACTTTGCATGAGTGCAATCTGCCTCGGCAGCCAAGAAGCGCTCGTCGATAACTTCCTTATATTCGTGAATGACTGCGGAAGTTTCTTGAACGATGGTGATACCGTTTTCCTTATTCTCGTAGGTATTGCTACCTTTTTGTCCGTGAATTGCAGGAACGGTGGTTACCGTCCAGAACGTTGTGTCGGTAAGAACGGGCAGGGTGAGAGTTTCCTTTTCGCCGCCAACCGAGCAGTAACGTACTGCACGACCTTCAACTTGAGCAGACGGCGTCATTTCGATACGCCATGCGCCAAAGTTGTGTTCTAACTTTGCTTGCTCGACGGTGACGGAACCGAATACGGAATCGTACACCACTTTGCCTTCGGTTTGACAGGTGGCTTTGGAGCTTTCGACGGAGTTTACAGTCCAAACGGACTTGTCCGTGAGAGCAGCAAGTTCACGAGTGACTACCGAGCCACAAGAGCAAGTACCCGTTGCTTCGCCTTTAGCAGTTTCCGTGGGTTCGGTGCTGATTGCCCAATTGTACTTGTGAAAGTGTTGTTCACAAGCAACCAAGGACAAACATGCTATAGCGACAAGCAACAATACGACAAGTAATTTGCTTTTCTTCATAGTTTTTTACTCCCTATAGAATTTTATACCATGGCTACGCCCTCAAAAAAAACGGCGTTGCCGAATATAACTGAAATTAAAACGGGCGCGTTACAACGCTACAGACGCACAACCTGAAAACAGCCTCCGCAAACGGCAACGAACCCCTTGACTTACAAAAAAATTTTAAGTTAATGGCACTCACCGAGCGGAAGATACAAGTAGCAATCTCCGTCAACTTTGTCCGCTATAGACAAAATTAAACTTCCACCCCATTTTATATGAAAAAAATATACCACTTTGATTGCAAACCGTCAACTATTTGACACGATTTGCGCCCAAAAACGCCGCTATCCCAGTTGCTTTTTAGCCCGACAAAACTCAAACGCAAATTGCGCCCGTCGCCGTCCGCTTTTGGCGGATTTTTTTGATTTTTCTTGCTTCCTTTTCGTGAAAGAATCAGAACGACAATTGACAAAATCACAGTGGAAATCGACGAGCCGCGCAAACGCCGCCACATGCCGTTTTGCTCACGTTTTCCTGCAGTTTTTGATCGACACACTTTGACAATGTTAAAATTTAGTCATAGTTCAAACGTGTGAGCTTTCCTTTGCGATTTTGCTGCCGTATAATTGCTATCTAATTTTAACCACAACTTTCTAACCATGACGAAAGCCCCTTTGCATGATTTCGTGCAAAGGGGCTTTGTGTTAAAATTATAATTTTTGCCAAGCATCAAATTTAACTTGACAAGCATTTTTCCTGCAGAATTTTCGTCTTTTGATTAAAAACTTTCCATACGTGAGAGTTTTCAAAAACGACTGCTTTTGCAGGATAGGCTTTTGCTTGGCTAAACAACCGTTTGCCAATAGCTATTCGATAGTAAAGGCTGTGCCCACGGCAAAGTAGCCGTGTTGCTCAGACGTGAGTGTAGTTGACGTACACACAAGTTTGTTGAGCATAACGACGTCGCTTATCTTAAAGGAGAAAGTGGCATCGCCAACGGTTATGGTAACGACGTTTTGCGTTATTGTGTACCTACCGCTCGTTGCATTGAACGCAGGTTTGTACACCTCGCCGCAGTTGTCCGAAAGTTCTTCGTCGTGCGTGGAGCAAAGTGAAGTAACGTCTACGGTGCCGTCGTCACGGAAAAGGAAAGAGGTGGTTGCCTCGTAACTAATGCTTTCACAAACGAAACGATGGTTTGCCTGATAGGTCGTTCCTGCAAAGGTGGCGTAATCCAACTGCACGGAGTAAACGGAGAAGGTTTTGCGCGCCGTATCTATTTGATAAACATGCATGTCGCCGTCCACGAAGAACAACACCGTGTTGCGTGCTTGGTTTTCGCACTCGTAAGCGTTTCCATTGTACGTTGCAACGCCAAAACCGTCCAACCACAGCGTATTGTTCTGCCCGTCGGAGTAATTTCCACGAGTGGCATCGGCAACGACGAGTCCGTTTGTGTAGTCGCCCACGCTGAGCAACTTAACGATGATTTCGCCGGAGGAGGTAAGCACTTTGCTCTCTCCATTGCCAATATCCTGCACTTCAACTATTTCGCAAGTGCCGTAGCGAGAAACGGAATACAGCCACACGTCGCCGTATTTGCGCAAAACAGCACCGTCGGTGCCATACGCATCGCATTGCAACGTGGTAAAGATTCCACTCACTTTAAGCGCACCGTAAAAATCGATTTTGACGATATTGTTTACCAAAAGCGTACCTTTTGCCGTAATGCATTGTCCGTCGTCGGTGCGTGCCTTAATGAACATTGCATCGTCGTAGTAAATTACGCTACCAACGTAAGACTCCGTTCCAATTAGTATCGTCGCCTTGCCGTATTCGTCCAAATTGACACAGAATGAGTCGTCCGTTACAGAGCGATAGTTGCCCACAAGGGAATGCCCCTGATACTTGGGTGCCAACACTTGCAACGCGTAGTATCCAACAACCTGATTGCCTCCTACGGTTAACGTAATAGTAAATTGATGGTAGCCTACGCCTCTCACGCTGTCTACAACGGTAGTAACGCCAACTATGCCGCTGTTTTTAAGCTCAACGCCCGTCAACGCTCCGTCCTTGGTGGTTACCACGATGGCATCGTAAAGGTCCGTTTTGGCTTTGGTTGCGGCAAAATCGGTAGTGACGAAGTTAACGATAGCTCCGTCCGCCACGTATTTGTTGACGAATTGCGTGCCCACGTACTCCGTTTGCGACATCTGCTTGACGGTAAGCACGTTGAGCAAATCGCTAACAAGCAGCGACGCCGTTTGTCCGTTGCCGTACTCTACGGCGATTTCGTTGCCGTAACGGCGATAAGTGAGCAGTTGCGTTGCGTGAGACGTATTGTCAAAGCTAACGTGTCCTGTTCCGTAGCCGTCAAGGTAAATAAACGCCTTGCCCAGTTCATAGTAACCAACGAGGTTGTCCGACGGAACGTATTGGAAGGTGCCCGCCTCAACGTCCACCAAAAATTTGTAACTGTAATAACCTTTCGTGTAGGTGTAAACGAACACTTCGCCTGTCTTGTGATTGACGTACGCATTTTTGGAATCGCTATTGCCAAAGGTAATGGAGAAGGAATCGAACACGCGCGAACCGTTTACTATCAACGTGATACTTTCCGTCCTGCCAAATTGCAATTCGGCGCGTTGACCGTTGATCGTTCCGGATAACACCACGTGTGCCCACTCGTACCCTGCGTCTTCGGAAACGTTAATTTTGCCGAGAATGGCCGAAGACATTGTGAATTCGTACGATTTTCCGTTGAAAAGAACGGTATTGACCGCTTCGGCTGTGAGAGAAAAATTGTCTTGCGGCAAAACCGTGCCCCACTCTACGGAGTAGTCCGTATCCGATGCGCTACGCGAAAGCAATTCCACTTTCAAACCGTACCAAATTGTCTTGTTGGTTTTGATCGATTCCAAAGCAAATAGGTCAATGGAGTAACACATCGTCGTTACGCCTATTACGTATTGTGCGCCGGAATTTACCACGATGTGATTTTTAGCCGTCCACAGCGCTTGGTTGTAATACACCAACGGGCGCTTGTAATCGCTAAAAGTCATTCGGTTGGAATTGTCCGGATCGGCAACCAAAATACCGTCGCTAAAGTGCAGCGTGTACCTGTTGTTGCGGCTATCCTTAACTATCAACGTGTCGTAGCTCGGTGCCGAAAGGACCGTTGCCGTCAAGCCGTTAATAACGATGCTTTCACGCGTGATGACCACGTTGCCGATGGGTTTGCTGCCCACTCCGGCGGTGACGTTGCCCTCTTCGTCCTCTTCGTCTTCGACGGGGATGGTTCGCATTTGAGTGCGGAAGGTGCCCAGCATGCTCGAATCCATTACCGTAACGATAGAAGTTGCCGAAACGCCCTTGTAAGTTGCAGTAACGGTGTAAACGCCGGGGGTGAACACGTCGGCTTTGCCGGCAAGCATTTGATAGGTCACCTCAACGCTTTGTCCGCAGTCGGTAATCGTGAACAAATCCAACGGATACAGCGTGTCGCCGCTGTACACCACTTTGTTCATTGCATCGATAACCACGTCCGCCTTTACGTTTACTTTGTAAGACAGAGTAACGGGTGTCTTGTCTACGCCGTTTGCAAACAGCAACAAAGTTACCGTTTGTTCTCCCGACTTGGTCCAGTCTACGTTAGTTTCTATTTCGTAATAGCAAGTAATCAGGTCAACGTAGTCTTTTTGGCTTGTAAAGCTCTGCTTGTAGCCGTTTACGTACAGCAAAACGTTGTCCGTCAAGTTTACGGAACCGCCGCTGTTGGTCAAATCCACCACTTGTTGCTTAACCGAAACGTCTATTACGTTTTCCACAACCCTGTAAGTAATCGATTCCGAATAATATTGGAATTTTGCTCCGCTCAACGTACCTTTTTGGTCGTTGAAGGGAATGGAAATGGTAACTTCGTAATCCCCCGCCTTGCCAAAGTCTACCTTGGACAAGTCGATGTAGTTATCTACGTTGTAGAAGGGAATTCCGTTAACGAGCACGGTAAAATCGGCAGCAAAATCGTAAAAACGGCTGTCCGTGCCCACTACAACTTCAATTACGTCCGCTTTGGTTTCGATAAGCACGCCTTTGCGCACCTCTACGGTGGCAACGTAAGTTTGCCCGTTGTAGGTAAGCGTTATTTCGTTTACGCCAAAGTTTTCGTAATCTACCTTGCCTTGAATCATGCTTGCGGTAACTTCAACGTTTTTGCCGCCTACCGTTACCGTAAACAACGAAGTAAGGTCTATTGCTTCGCTATTGGGGTACACCACTACGTTGCGGACGGAAACCTCAACGCTTGCCAAAGGTCCCACCTTAACGACGGTGAAAAATTCGTCCGTGGTGTTTTCGTTTTTGTACTTGAGTTTTACCGTGTATTCGCCCTCTTCGGCACGCACGGCGGAGCTGTCGATCATGTCGGCGGTAACTTGTGCCGCGCGGTTATCTACGTACAGCCAAAACAGCGTTGTAAAGTCGAAATCGGCAACCTGTTCCAAACCGATGGTCAAGTCGGCAAAAGCAGGATATGCCTGAACGTGGTGATTATCCGTAACCACTATGCTAATAGTTTTGGATGCGTTGCCGCACGTAACCGTGCAGGAGTAAGTACCTGCCTGTGCCTTGACGTCGCACTGCAACATGTCGTTGGTTACGGTAACCTGAACGCCGTCGATATATGCGGAAAACAACGCCGCAAAGTCGTAGCCGTCCACGGCAGAATAGTGCATAGACAATTCGTCGCTAACTGCCGTAACCTGATAAACCGTGGCAACGATGGTAACTTCCGCCCTCTTGCTTTCGCCTTGGTAATTGCACACAACAGTGCCCTTGCCGGACGACGGCAAACCGCTCAAATCTATCATGTCGCTCGTTACGGCTATATTTTTGCCGTTTTTGCGAATGAAAAACAGCTGTGTAAAGTCGTAAGTGGCAACGGCGGTATCTTTTATCGTGGCACTTTTTACTACGGAAATTTCAATTTGATCCTTAACGATTACTTTGAGGCTGGCGGATGCATTTCCGTAAACTACCGTAAGTGTGTACTCGCCCGGCACCGACTTGACGTCGCTACGCACGTTTGCCATGCCTATTTCCACAAGCATGCCGTCTTTAATTGCCGTAAACAACGAAAGAAAATCGTACGAGCTTACTTGTTCCGTAGTCAAAGTAACCTCCGACAAGGAACAACTCACCGTAACTACGGTGGGAACTACGTGCACGGGAATGCTTGCCGATTTGTCGCCATAGCTGCACACCACAGTAAAATCGCCTGCCCCGGTGGGCAATCCGGAAAGGTATTCCGACTTGACTTCCAACACGTTTCCGTCTTCTACAATCAAAAATTGTTCGGAAAAGTCGAAACCGTCAAGGTCGTTGTCCTTGATAGTCAAAGACGTGACCTTGGCGGAAACCACTACTTGTTTGATGATTGGAGGAGGTTCTGGGGAAACGTGTCCTCTGCATTTGTTAGCGCACGCTTGTTCGGTGCAAGTCAAATCGGTACAACCGCCACACGTCGAGCAAACGCTCGAACATTGATGCGGTTCTTCCACAGGCTGCTCAACGCAGCCTGCAAAAACCATTATTATTGCCGTTAACAGTAAAGCCACCAAACAAATTTGTTTTTTCATAGCTTCCTCGCGTTAACTCTTTTTCAAAGTCCAATCGCCGGTTTGGAATATCTTGATATAGAAATATCTTGTGGACATATTCTCCACTACGATTTGAACGCCGCCGTTAATGTACGTGATGTACTTGGAGGCCACTCCCGATTCTCCGCCGGAGAGATCCGTGTTGTTCTTGGACAAAGTAAAGCCGTTCTTCGTCATCATTGCCGTCAAACGCTCAATTACTTCGTCAAAATCGGTAATCATTGCGTTTTCGTCGTAGTTGTCGCTTTGAGTGTTGAAGGAGAAGTAGTCGGCGTAAGTTCCGTCGGCGCGCTCTTTCCAGTTGAAGCCTACCGCTCCCGTAAACAAGTTATCTCCGAATACGGAAATGAAATCTGCGGGGGTGGGGATTTTGGCAGCCTCTTCCTTGAAGATTGCTTTCAAAACATTATCTGCCGTGGCAGTGTGCGATGCGTGGTTGTATTCGCCGGTGCTTTCGTTGTAGCAACCGTACTTGCTGCACAACGTGGTGTGCAAGTGGAAGTAATCGTCGATGGTGAACTGGTTCCAAGTTTGGTAAATGGTACGAGGAACGTAGCTATCGAATGCGCCTTGAGGCAACACGGTGCTGTTGATATTGGTGTAAGTCGTTTCTACTATACCTGCGTAATCTCCGCCGTTAAAGGAGTAAGGATAGGTGGTTTTGATGAGGTTACCCTTGTCGTCGATGAGCAACGTCAAAGCGTTGGCAACACCACCGTTTGCATCGCTTGCTTCATCGTACATAGAAATTTCCATTGCAACATCGCGCGTTACGGAAGAATCTTTAAGCTTGAAGGTGAACAAGTTCTTGCCGTTTTCAACGGACATTCCCGACCACTCAAAAATTTCGGCAACGAAATTGAACTGCGGGATAATATCAAGCAACGAACCGTCGATACGTTTGGTTCCCGTCAAAGCTTGATTTTCGTAATTGTAAGCAAATGCTTCGTAGTAACCGCTGAATTGCTTGTAACCGGAGTAGCTCGTTCTGTAGCTCTTGCCGTCCATGGTGTAGTCGTACTTGGTGGTCTTTTTGAGAATGATTCCTTCGGGGGTTACGTAACCTACCGTGCCAACCGTGCCCGTTGCGGACAATTCGTCGCGACCAAAGGGGCCACTTGCAGCCATCAATGCCGACGAAGAAGAGGTTGTATTGGATGCCGTTTCGTAATCGCTACTATCGGACGAGGGCGCGCGGGTTGTTGTGTCTACAGCCGTGAAGGTGTAGTTGGTTACGCCTGCCATGTTTTCGATTGCCTTGCGAAGTGCATCGTAAGCAGCCTTTTCAAACATGCCACTGTCGTCAATGGTGTAAGGAGCAGGATCGGGAACCGTCGTGCTGCCGATGTCGGACAAGGCAACGTTGATGATGGTATAAGTTTGAGCAATGGGCTTCATGTCTTCGCTTACTTCCACGTCGGAGGTATCTACGCCGTAGTAAGAAACGGTTGCCGTTTTGCCGATGATGCCTACGATGCCGTTTGCATCACAAACGAGATACAATTCGTCAAGGGTGGTATCGAGCATCGGGGTGAGGCAGTAAGACAAGTAGGTGAGCAAATACAACTCTTGAAGATTGGTTGCATCGTAAACGTACTTGAATGCTGCGTGGGTTGCTGCATCGTAGCCAAACGCAGTCAAATCAACGTCTTCTTCCTTGGTGGCAAACATCTTGGCAATGTTCAAGTCACCAATGTGGTTCCACAAGTGTTGGCTTTCCCAAGTAAGGGGTACACTGCGGTAGTCTTTTTGGATTTTTTCGGCAACTTTGTTGTCGATACCAACGTATTTCTTTACAAAGTAGTGAAGAGCTTGACCGTCCGATTCTTTGCCGGTAGCTTCGCCCTTGCGATAGTTGTCGGAAACTACGTTTCTTTCTTCTTCGGAAAGTCCGCTAACGTTCCAGCTGCCCATCCATGCGCCGTCGGACATCTTGACGAGCATGTCGTAGCTGGTTTTGTCGCTTTGAGCGGTGTCTACAAGGTCGTTGTAGTAGTCAACCAAAGTACCCGTTACGGTTATGCTGCTGTTTGCAGCTGCGCTGATCATGGCATCGGTAAGGGTAATTCCGTTTGCTGCGGTAACCTTGCCAGCCTCTCTCTTGGCGTAAATGTAAATGGTGATATTCTTTGAAATGGAAGGATCGGATTTTAAGCTGACCTTGATTGTTACGGGAGAGTCAACGGCAATTTTGTCGCTATTGGCCTTAACTTTGCCGTCTTCGATGGTAACCAAATCTTTGTTGGAGCCAATGGCTTCGATGGTATAAGCCGTGTCGATGGTGTTAACTACCGTTACGGTAAGGTTAACTTCGCCGTTGTATTGAATTTCGGTGTTGTCGGCGCGAACGGTAAGTTGAGGAACGGGTGTTGCGGCTTTTACAGTAAAGGTTGCCGTCTTTTTAACCGTTTTGTCATCCTTGAGTGTTACGGTAAGGGTAAGTTGCTCGTCTACGTCGGCAGGTTCAACAAGAAGCAACACGCCGTTGTGGAAGGTTACTATTGCCGTGGTTTTGGACAAGCTAACTTCGTATTCGGAATCGTCGGAAACAACGATTTGTACGTTTGCAACCTTTTTGTCGCTAATTTCGTAAGTGTCTGCCTCGATAAGAATGTTGCGTTCGGCAGTCTTTTCGGGAATGACGGTAATAGTACAACTTGCCGTTACGGAAGAATCGCTTTGAAGGGTTGCCGTTACCGTTACGGTAGTGATTTCCGTTACGGGAGCAATTACCGTGGCTTTGTCGCCGGACAAGGTTACGATTTCGGGATGGTCGGTAGAAAGGGTGTATTGTTCGCCGTTCGTTGCGGTAACGAAGAACATTACGCTTTGTCCCAAACGAAGTCCGTCGGTAGTACCTGCCTTAATAGCGACCGATGCCGTATTGGGCAAAACGGAAAACGTTTTGCTTGCCGTTACGGAAGGGTTGGAAACAAGCCTTGCGGTTACCGTTACTTGCGTAATATCGGTAACGTTGCCGATAACTTCCAACTTGCCGTTATTTATTGCAACTATGGAAGGATCGGATACCGTCAATTCATACTGATCGGAAGTGAAACCTTTAATGCTGATTTCTATGGGATTGTCCTTAGAAATACTCGTTGAAGAAGCGCCGATGATAATCGTTTCGGGCGTTTCCGCACAAGCAACCAACACAAGACTGGTAATCATTACCAATGCAAATACGAAAATCAATAGTTTTCTTGTGTTTTGTGATTTCATAACTTTAAACTCCTTATATTTTTTAGAAAAATCCATCGTTGCAACGCCTTCAAGCATTCTTTGGCTTTACGTCGTTGCAACGAATTGTTTTCCTGAAAACGATTTGTAACTACGCCTCTGCCCAAACGTAAATAATGAGGTCCAAGTTTACGTCCAAGGGCTGAACTCTGACATTACCCTTCGAGAAGATGCTGTTTGCTCCCCTCGTGTATCCCGCTTGCGTAAGTTGATCGTACAACTTGTTCAACGAGGTATTGATGGATGTGTCAAGTTCCAACGGAACATCGTAGTAGAAATAAATTGTTTTTACCGTTTGTCCGTTGTTGCCGCTGCCGGTGGGTATTCTGAGCGTTGTGAGCGCAAGCCCGAACGTGTCGCCCAAAACGTCCCCAAAGAAGGGCAATTGTTGCGCGTTTTCTTCACTGCCGAAGAATTTTTTGAGATATTCCCATGCATTAACTTCGGTATCTTCTTCCGTTTCGCCGTCGCTTGTGGACAGTTGAATGGAAAGTTCCGTCCAAGAGGAAGGCGTTTGTCTGGGGGTGAGCGTCACTTCTTCCGGCAATGTTGCCGTGTTGAAGTCGCTAAATTCAATTATTATTGCGCCGTACATGATGAGCATGTTGAAATAGAAACCTGCTTCAACGATGTAGCCGTCCTTTACAACGACGTAAGGCGTAATAGATTGTCCGTTGAGGTAACCTTCTTGTGCGTAAATGCCGTAAAGAGATCTGTCGTTACCTACGGGCGTGTAGAAGGTTGTTGCCACTTGTGACATCGTGCTATCGACGTAATAGGTGGTTTCGCCCGTTTTGGGGTCTTCATAATACTGACGGAACAATTCCGCAGCAAAGTCGAAGGAGGGCTTTGCGTTAGAGAAAGATTTGTCAAACGCTCTGCTTGCCACGTAACCCGTTTCCGATTTGTAAAACTGATTGTACAAACCTTCGTTAATCTTTTTGAATCCCGTCACGTCACCGGGGGTTTCGGTACGAATATAGTTGCCGAAACGGTCGGTATCTACGGTGTATTCTTGGAAGTAACAAGTGTCTTGCGTAATCGTTTCAACGTAGCCACCTTGGCTTTGCACGCCGTAAGCTACGATGGATTCGTACACGTCCGCCTTGTAACTTTCAAGGTTCTTCATGTTGTCGATTGCCGTTTGAAGTTGATTGTGAATGTCGTCGTGAGAATACTTGCCAATTTGAGGAATGGTGACTGTTTCGTCGATGTTGATTGCCACAAATAATTCGTGAATGCACTTGTAGCCTTCGGATACGGTGTAATCGGGTTCACTCTTGGAATACAACCCCATTACTTGACCTTCGTCGATGATGAGCATCAAATTGGTGGGAACAAAATCGTACGGGTTTGCCGAAGCGACAACGCGCTTGACGAAGGTGGGATCACCACCAACGTATTCGTAGCGCCACGTGTCGGTGTTGAATTCAAAGTCACTTACCGACAGGTTCTTCAAGTTGTTGTACAACCCGGAGTTTTGCCAAGTAACTTCCTTGCCGTTTTCCGTAATAGGCGTGTATTGCTCGTCGTTTTGGAAGCTGAGTCCGCAGTGATTTGCAATACCGTTTACATTTTTGCAGTACAAGCCCGATGCCGTACCGACGGCGTTTGAGTATTCCGCATACCAACTAGTTCCGTCCATTGACGTTTTAACAGCGCTGGTGTACGAACGGTAAAACACGTCCGTCAATTTTTGTTCGTAAGCACTGGTAAGCAAGTAGCCTTCAAAGCCTATTCTGTCTACGTTGCTGAAGACGTCCAACATTTGTTGGGTAAGCTGTTGCTTTGCCACCACCGTTATAATGCGCATTGCAGATGCGTTTGCATCGGCCGTGCTTACGGCTTTAACCTTAACTATTTTGTCGCCGTCTACGCTTTTAATAACGGTCAGCTTGCCGTTTTGGTCAATTTCAACGTACTCGCTTCCTTCTTCCACCGACCAAGAAACCGTCGTTTCATCCGTTCCGTTTACTTTTGCGGTGAGCTGAATGGTTTTGCCCTGATGTCCTTTAATTTCCGATCCGCCGCCAATGCCGACGGAGATTTTTTCGTCCGGCTCGACAATCGGCGGATTGGTTGACGGAGTAAAGGTTACCATTTGCGTAGGATCGCTGTCTTCGTATCCCTCTGCCGTTGCAACGACGAACACGCCAAACGACTTGGATACGTCGGGGGCTTGGAACCATCTTTCCGACGTGGTATAGGTCTCGCCGTCAACGTTCACAACGTATTTGGTTGCATTGTCTACGCGCTGCCAACTGATGTAGCCTTCGTCGTCGACAAACAGTGACGTGGGGGTTGCAAGTTTAACCTTTTCCTGCGGGGGATCGGGCTGGTCGCAAGCGGTAAAGGAAAATAACAAACATGCCGCAAGCAATACACACAATATTTTTTTCATCATATCGCCGCCCTCCTAATACTCGTAAACGTAGGTAAGCGCCACGGAGCGATTGCCTGCCGTCATAAAGCTGCACTCTACTTTCATCAATTTGTCGCCGTCAAATGTGCAAATTGCGTTCATGTCGCCTGCCGAAACGAATGCTTCCGCATTCAACGCATCGGCAACGTTTTGTTGCAAAACGGTTGCATCCAAAACGGTATCCGTCATGTCGTAAATTGCAATGTTATCCGTAGTCAGATTGATAGGCTTTGCCGTTTCGGCTTCCTTAGTAGAGATAAAGTTGTCTGCACTTTCTTCCAAGTTCAATCCATCGCCCAACTGTTTGACGGTGGTTTGAACGGTTACGTTGTCGCCTATGACGGCGATGCGGGTTAAAGAATACACTTCAATGCCCGCATCCGTCACAACGACGGTTTTAGTTACTTTTTTTGCATCGGCTACCGACTCGATAAGCTCTAACTTGTCTTCAATCGTTTGGCTGCATGCGCACAAACAAAATACCAAACAAATTGCCAATGCAATTGACGTTAATATCGTTAGTTTTTTCATAGCACACCTCACATCGACACCTTACGCTTTGCCAGGAACGCCATTACGGCGATGCCCATTGCCGAAAGCGTAATTTGCGTGTTTTGAGTTGCAGGTTGATTGACTATAGGTGCAATTTCTTGCACTACCGATTGACGGTAAGCGTTGTAAGACTGCATCAACAGGTTGTAATTAGTCATATCCAACAACAGTTTTTCTTCAAGTTCCAATTCTTCTACTTGCTCGTCGATATCGGCAATTTGTGCTGCTATCGATGCATAGTTGCGAATGTTGAACTGCGTGGGCAACGAAGAAATTTGCTGTTGCAAACGCTTGATTTGCGTCGTTGATGCATCCAACCTCAATTCGGCAAGTTTAACGCGAGCGTTTTCTACTGCCGTAGTCATGTTTGTCCAGCTTTCGGCAGAAATGCCGTAAGCCGTGGGATCTTGAGTTACTTTGTTAAGGGCGGTTATTGCATCGTCTATCAACGTTGCGTTGGCAAGTGTAACCTTGCTCAAAGCCATTATTTGCTCGGCGTTGGCAACAAACTTGCGCAAACCCTCTTGCATTGCCACGTATTCGCTACGTTCGGCGTTGGCAACCTTGCCGAAATAAGCCAAGTAGGTCAGCGAATCGTAACCGCTAATATCTTTGTTTGCGGGCAACTTCATTTTGATGGGTTTGTTTTTACCTACCAAGTCGATAAAGTTGCAGTAATACAGTTCGGTATCGAACAAATTGAATTGATTGTGCAACAGGTCGTATCCGGGATCCTCTTCCGTAAGGGAGAAGGAACTGTCGTAATGAGCTTCCAAAACGGGAGCGTTTACCGAGCGGAACTCAACGAGTTGCAAGTTCTTGTCGCCGTAAAATGCGTAGTTAGCAATGGACTCAAGACTGTCGGGAAGAACAACTTCGTAAATGCTTGCATTGTCGCCTGCGGCGTACATGTCAATTCTAACAGTACCTTCGGCAACTTCAAGCACGCCAACGTCCTTTGCCGCGGGCACGCACTTGAGTTGATACTTGCCGTTGAGCATCTTGGTGTACAGCACACCGTCGTCCAAACGGGCGTAACTGTTGATGGCTCCGTTGCTCAATTCGTTGTTGGCAATCTTAAAGGTGAATTCCTTCAACGCCGTGCATTGCTGGAAGGCTCTTTCACCAATTTCCGTTACGTACACGGAGAAGACGAAACGAGTAAGCTTGTCGCTGCCGGCAAATGCCATATCTGCAATAATCCTGAGGTTGGGAGCTTCAAATTCCGTAATTTCGGTATCCAAAAATGCTCCAAGTTCCGTTTCAACCAAGTTGGGTGCAACCATTTTGCCGCCGATGGACGAGGAGGCAAAAGCTCCTTCGCGAGCGATTTCAAGTTTGCCAAGCTCTACCGACTTGAGCGCCGCATCGGAAGCAAAGCAGTATTTGCCAACTTCCACCACGTTGCCAAGGTTGATTTCGCTAAGGTATTCGCAACCGGCAAAGGCGTATTCGCCAAGTTTGGTTACCGATGCGGGCAAAGAAACGCTTTCCAACGCGCTGCAATATGCAAAAGTAAAGTTGGGCAAGGTGCTCAATGCTGCGGAAATGGTAACCGATTCGAGGTTTGCACATCCGGTAAACACGCCGTCACCAAGTTCTTTCAACGTTTCGGGAAGGGTAACTTGAGTGAATATGGGTGCGGTTGAGCTGTATTGATTGTATCTTGCAAAGGCGCATTCTCCAATGGATTCCACCACAGGCATGTTTACTACGCCAAGTTTTGCACAATCTGCAAAAGCGTAGGCGCCTATTTTCTTAACGTTGGCAAGGTTTGCCACCTTTAAAGAAGAACATCCGTAAAAACATTCGCGAGGTATTTCGTCGCCGACGCGAGAAAGGTCAATTTTTTCCAAAGCGGTGTCGTTTGCAAAACATCCTTGACCAAAGAATACTCCGCCTTGCTCGGCAATGTTAACGGTGGTTAATGCCGTACAACGTTGGAATGCTCCCAAACCAAATGCCGAGTTGGCTCCAACGTTCACTTCCTCGAGTTTCGTATTGCTGTAAAAACTACCTTCGCCGCAAATTGCGCCTGCGCCGATAGTAACCTTTTTGAGTGCTGCGCTTGCAAATGCGTAGTTGCCTATCACCGTGGCGCTATCCAAATTGGTAACTTCTTCAAGCTTTTCACAGCCGTAAAATGCGTAGCTGCCCAGTTTGATTGCATCCTTGGGGAGTTGAACTTTGCCAATCAAAGTACATCTTGCAAAGGCGTAAGCGCCAATTTCCTTTACGTTGCTTTCAATGGTCAACGAAGTAATGTTTGCTCCGGCAAACGCACCTTCGGCAATCTTTTCTACGTTGCCGTCAATGGTATAACTACCGAAATCTGCAGCTATTGCCGCCAAAGCTATCGTTTTTCCACCATCGGTCAACAACAACTTGCCATCGTCGCTAACGGTGTAGAAGGGGTTACCATTTGCAACTTCGAAACGCGAAAGGGCCGTTTCGGCAAACATGTAGCCGTTTACCGCAGGGTTGGTTGCGTTTTGTGTGGAAGAGGCGTCCTCTTCGGTAACGTAAGAATAAACTTGTGCCAGTTTGGTATTTGCACCGAACTGAATTATGGCAAGTTTGTCGCACTTTGCAAAGGCGGACAAGCCTACGGACACTTCGTTGTCGGGCAGGGTGAACACTGTCAATTCGGGATCGTTGTAGAAGGCTTCGCGAGCAATCGTCTTAACTTCACCAAGGATGTTCACTTGAGACAACACTTCGCATGCGCTAAACGCAGCTCTGCCTATCGTTTCGATATCGTTGTGAATGGTTACCGTGGTCAGTTGCGGACAAGCTGCAAAGCATTCCTGAGGAATATCGCAAGCCTTGCTGTAAATGTCAACCGAGATTAAACCTGCTCCGCTAAACATTCCTTGCGAAAGCTTGGTGTTTTGTACCAAAGTGACTTGTTCCAAAGAGGTACAGTTCTTAAAGGCGTTTTTGCCCGTATTGCGCAAAGTAGTCAAGTTTGCCGTGCGTAACGATTTGCAGTTTTCAAAAGCCGATTCGCCAACGGCGTAAATTGCCGAAAGATCGACGTTGTCCAACGAATCGCATCCATAAAATGCTCTGCGAGCGATAACTTCGCAATCGGTGCCGGCAAATCCGAGAGTTACGTCATTTTTCAGTACGAAATCGGAGTTTTTGACGATATAATCACCGTTAAGCTTGTAGCCGTCTTTTGCAGTGCCGTCGGCGTTGAGATATTCTGCCGCCTCGGCATCGTTAACCGTTACTGCTTGCATCCCGAGAGATATCGTCTTTAACGAATCGTCTCCGTAAAAGGCGTATTCCCTCACGTATTTGATCGTCGACGGCAACAAAACCGTTCTCAATCCTACGCAGTTGTAAAAAGCGTACTTTTGAATTTCTTCCACACCTTCGGGAATAACTACGGAGGTTACCGTCGTGTTAGAAGAAGGAATTTTGTTTGCATCGTAGTCGTCGTCCGTCAGTTCGATGGAGTTGTCGGTATCGTACAAGCAGAAAGCGTAAGCGCCAATATACAAAATACCTTCGTCGTCGGGAATTACTACGTTGCCGCCCAATCCCTTGTACGCAACCAAAATGCGGTTTTCAATTACAAATTCGTTTTTGACAGTGATTTGCAAGCTGGCAAGAAGGTTGGAGCCGCCCACGCTCAACACGATGGTCGTCACGCCCTCTTTGAGCGCCGTTACGGTGCCGTCCTGATCTACCGTTGCAACTCTGGGGTTACTCGATGAGTAAGTGTAGGTGTAATTATCTTGCACATACCACGGCTTCACGTCGAAGTGCAACTTGATTTTTTCTCCCGGATAAAAACTTACCGAGCCTTGAGCGTTAATAAATCGTCTGTCGCCCGTGGCGCCTATTTCACTCGTTTGCGCCGCCCTCGAATAGGCAAATTCCGTATCGAAATAGGCAAATCTTACCGATTCCAAACTGTCCGTTACGGCTGCTGCCAATGGTTGTGCCGCCGCTGTAGAATCGATAGCAACGGTCGTGTCTTCCGCCTTGGCTTTGCGAACGTTAACGATGAGAACGGCTTGCCGCAATTCCATCTGTTCGCTAACGATAACGGTTGTTTTGCCTGCCTTTTTAGCCTTCAACTGTCCTTGTTGCACTTCGGCAACGTCGGTGTTGGAAGAGCTCCAAGTGAGCGTTTTGAGGTAATCCTTTTCGGCGTCGACGGTTTCGTCCGTAGTGGACAGGTACTGTGTTAAATCCACCACTTCGCCTTCGTCTACCGACAGGAATATCATTTCTGTGCCGTCCGGCTCGCCGTTCTTGGTGAACTTGAAATCGCCGTTCGTGCCGGGAAGTTGGCAGAAGAAAATGTTGCTGTTAAGCGCGTAATCGTCTACCGAGAATGCCAACGCGCTGTTGATGATTGCGTCGTAACCGATATCGTCAAGGAAATCGGTAATTTCAATTTTTACCGTTGTGGATTGTCCCTTTTCGCTGTAAACGGGAATGGGATATTCCGTAAGGTAGGTGTAAGAACGACTGGACGTGAACAAAATGGGAGTGATAGATTGTACATAGTGATTGTCGTATACGGTCAAATATGCGTAATATCTATCCTTCTTTTGCGACTTGTCGTAAACCTTTTCGTAAGATATTTGTTGAATTACGGGTGCTTCGTCGTCCATGGTGAAGTTGAAGCTGAAGGTGTTGCGAACGTTGGTATCCACACCGCCGTTGCCGTAATCCAGCTTGCCTGCCATCTTAAACTCGTACTGACGATTGTTTACAAGGTTCAAATCGGTAGATTTTATCCTGAGGAAATCGTAGTAGGGCATCGGGGACGAACCGAGACTGTACGCTTTAATTGCGTTGTAGTCGATATGCTCGTAAATTACTTCGCCGGTAGTCTTGTCCGTAATGGTAAACACCATTTCCTTTGCTCCGCGCAAAAGTCCTGCATAAACGGCGCTGATGCCGTCGATGGAGCCGAGCACGTTAGACAAAGCAATGTGATCTTCCGTAGCGGGGATGGCTTCGTACTGACTCTTGTCCATATCGTACAAATACGTTCCGAGAGGAATAATGTAGTTGTAGTAATAGGAACCGTAGGGAGTAGTTGCGTAGTAATCCGCTTTTATTTTGTCTTCGGCATCAATAGAGTCGTCGTGAGCTTCCGTTTCTACTTCGTAGTAAGTCTTGTCAAACATCGGAGCTTTGGTCCAATCGCCAAAGAAAGCCAAGAAGGGAACGTTGAGGTCCACGTCTTTTTCTTGAGTTTTGGTAAGTTTAACAAAGCCTTCAACGTACATTCCGTAGGGGAATGAGGTGCGAATGAACTCTTTGTCTTCTTCACTGATGGTGTAAGTAACTTGAATGCTTACGGTTGAATTTGCATCCACCGTAACGGTGCTTCCGTT
Source organism: uncultured Oscillospiraceae bacterium (assembly GCA_964474475.1). Taxonomy (GTDB): domain Bacteria; phylum Bacillota; class Clostridia; order Christensenellales; family CAG-314; genus Fimimonas. Next base: position 28,615 of record CAYYTD010000006.1, read on the forward strand.
AACGCTGCCGTTGCCGCCTAAAAATGTAACAAGGCAGTCTTGGCTGAGCATGTGAGGGGTTTCCGCAACGAAGGTCTTATCCGACGTGGAAACGCTTTCCGTCATGCCCACCGTAGACACGTTGTAAACGACGGGGCTATCGGAAATGTTCTTCACGTTGAAAGTCATTACGTACACGCCCGTTTCGTTGGGGTCGTCGCCGAGTTCCAACTTGGTGCGGTCTTTGCCGTCCACCGTAATAAGCGCGCGCGTATTGAGAACGTTACCCAAGCTTGCAAGTCCTGCGCCCTGTTTGCGAGGAGAATAGGGGTTGCCTTCCTCGTTCATCACTATCGTCGCCGTGGACATCAACATTTGATTTGCAAGGTCGTTGATTTGCTTCCAAGTGTAATCGGGGTAGCGTTGACGCAAATATTGTCTAATCAACACTACTATTCCGCACAAGTTTGGCGTTGCCATAGAGGTGCCGCTGAGCTCGTCGTACTTGCCACCGGGGATGGAAGACAAAATGTTGCCGCCGTGAGCGGTGATTTCCGGCTTCAATTCCAACGACGGAGTGGGCCCCCAACTGGAAAAGTCGGACATAAAAGGACCTGCTTCGTAGGAAAAACTCATCTTGATGGTGCCTCTGCTGCGTTGAGCCAGCAAGGCGCCGTCGTCCTTGGAGATGGAAACGGTAGGTACGTGTTCGCCCTTACCCATCGACATCAAAATGTCACCGTCGATGTTGTTGTAAATAATACAAGCAATTGCGCCTGCGTTTGCCGCATTTGCCGCTTTTTCTTCAAAGGTGTTGCTTCCGCGCTTTACGAGAGCAATTTTGCCCTTTACATTAAGCCCTTGGTAGTTTACGGAAAGTCCCACACCGGGAACGGTTACATAATCCAACGTAACTTCGCCGGCAAGCTGCTCTTCGGTATAACCGTTTTTAAGCAATTGTTCCTTCAACTCTGCGTAGAAATCGTTGGGTTTGCCTGCAATAGAGTTGGACTCTTTGTAGAAGAAAGTTTGCGTTCCGTTTGCAACGAGGTATCTGCTCTTCGTTCCGCTAATGGATGCAACGGACATTGCTGCATCGTACGTAGAAGGAGAACCTACCGTGCTGGAATCAGGGTTGGTCACCTTGTTAGTGTTGCCCTGCTCTCCGCCGTATGCCGAGCTGTAACTGTTGCTTGCCGCGGTAATAAGGCTGATTCCTGCCGATGCAATATTGTCATAAATGGCATTAAGCTTGTCGTTGTCCGCTTCGCGGCTGAATCCGCAAGAGGAACCGAGCGACATGTTGATTGCATCCACGTTGAGAAGTACTGCATCTTCCAATGCGGCAAGAATGTCTTCCGTTTTGCCACCGTCATCCAGGTCGGGGAATACCTTCAACAAAACCAGTTGCGCGTCAACTGCAATACCCGTAATAGTATCCGACTGACCGGCAATTATTCCTGCAACGTGCGTTCCGTGTTCGGAGTCGTGAGGCATAACGTCGTAATCCTTATCGGCGTAGTCGTAAGCGAAGGGAATTTTCGCATTAAAATATACGTTGTACGTTTTAAGGTTGGGCGTAGTTACCATTGCCTGCGTGTGCGGCAAAAGACTTTCTACCCTGCTTTGTGTAAAGGACAACCTGTCCTCCGTGCAGTTGGGCATGGTTTCAAATACTTCGTGGTCAAGGTCAAAGCCGCTGTCCAGCACGGCTACGGAAGTTCCTACTCCCGTGTATC
>CAYYTD010000007.1:0-10098 GCA_964474475.1 uncultured Oscillospiraceae bacterium
TACCGACGAAGCTAAAATCCACGGGCGTGACTTTCCTGCCGCAGTGTGAGTACGCTGAATTAGTTGCCCGACTAACAAATTGCCTATTACGATGAGCACCGACGACAATATGGGTAGCAACGTCAAAAACGTAGTTACGGCACCTTTCCAAGAAGGATCAGCCAGTAGCTCGGCAAAAAGAACGTCGGTGTAATAATTATATAATAGACCACTGCTAAAAATTCCGCTGGCAAGCAACGCCCCCATCGGCCCGATAAAATAACCGAATAACAATTCGGGAAGTTTTACGTTTACCGATTTGATTTTACTTTTTAAAAGCGGTTTTTCCCAAAAGCTTTGTTTCATAAATACCTCGTAGCGTGCAATACACGCAAATATTACAAAAAATCATCTTTGGTATAACGAAAGGACTGATTGAATTGAGCAAGACACGCCTGTATGCTACCGATTATACCACGTATTGGTTGATTTTACGTTGCAAACGCGGCAAAATTCGTTTGTAATGAGTCGAAACTCAAAAATATCTTACCACAAATACTGCTCAAATACGCAGTCAATTGTACAAATGCGTAATTACACGCCGCTATAGGAGGAAAATCCGCCGTCTATCGGCAATACTACGCCAGTGATGAACGCCGACGCGCTTTGTGAAAGCAGCATTAACGTTGCGCCTATCAGTTCCGAAACTTCACCGAATCTTTCCATGGGTGTGGCAGCCATAATTTTGGCACTACGTTCCGTAGGCGTGCCGTCCGTATTGAACAGCAACGTTTTGTTTTGTGCCGAAACCAAAAATCCGGGCGCGATTGCGTTTACGCGTATGCCCACCTTGGAAAAATGCACCGCTAACCATTTTGTAAAATTGCTTACGGCAGCTTTTGCGGCTGAATAGGCAGGTATTTTGGTAAGAGGGGTGAAAGCGTTCATGCTGCTAACGTTCAAAATGCAGCAACCGCGTTTGCCAATCATATCTTTTGCAAAAACCTGCGTAGGCAAAAAAGTTCCGGTAAAGTTCAAGCCGAAAACAAATTCTACACCGCTTTGTTCAAGGCAGAAAAAATCGCCGTCTAAATCTTGCCGAGTAGCGTATTCGTTTACGCAAGTTGCGCGAGCGTTGTTGCCGCCTGCGCCGTTGATAAGTATATCTGCCGTGCCCAGTTCACGCGCGATTTCGTTGCGTGCGGCAATAATGCTTTGCTTGTCCAACACGTTGCATTCGTAAGCCTTAGCCACGTGCCCCTTGTTGCAAAGTTCGTCGGCAACGCGCTGTGCTGCGGCTTTGTTCAAATCTAACAAGGCTACTTTGGCTCCGTTTTGAGCAACGGCATCTGCAAGCCCACTGCAAATAACTCCGCCTGCGCCCGTAATTACTACCACTTTATCCTTGAGATCTTCTACGTAAAAAGGTACTTTCATTTTCCATTCTCCTACTGCCGTTGCAGTTTCATTCTCTACACTTATGATATCTAATTGTAAAATACTTTCCTTGCCGGCCTGCTGCATTACAACAGGCTCTTTTGCACTGCTTCGAACAATCCGTTAAGGTAGGCGGCGCCCATTGCTCTATCGTACAAGCCGTACCCTGGCTTTCCATCTTCGCCCCACACGTTTCTACCGTGATCGGGTCTTACGTAGCCGTCAAAACCGTGCAATACCAGCTGCTTGACAATCTCGAAAATATTCAAATCCCCGCCAGCGGTAAGGTGTCCTGCTTCGTAAAAATCTTTGCTGCCACAATATTTTAGTTGCCTAATATGTGCAAAGTATATTCTATCGGCAAAGTCGGCAGCCATTTGCGGAAGGTCGTTATCTCTGCCGGCGCCGAGACTACCGGTGCAAAAGGTTATTCCGTTGTGCTTGTTTGGCACGGCATCGAACAGCCTTTCGTAGCTTTCTCTGCAAGTTATTATCCTCGGCAAACCGAACATATCCCACGGCGGGTCGTCGGGGTGAATTGCCATATTTATGCCAGTTTCGTCGCATGCAGGCATGATTCCGTTGAGAAAATAAACAAGGTTGTTAAACAACTGCTCATGAGTAACACCCTCGTACTCGGCAAGCAAAGCTTTCAATTCCTCCGCCGAATAACTTTCGTCCCACCCCGGCAAATGCAGCGAATTTTTGTCCAAGGCGGTTAGCACACTGTGGCTGTAACTCAGGCTCGTACTGCCATCCGCAGCCTTTTTGTGCAAATCCGTCCTTAACCAATCGAACACGGGCATAAAGTTGTAGCAAATGCATTTTACGCCGAACTTTGAAAGGTTGCGAATAGTTTGAGCGTAGTTTGCAATCAACTCGTCACGATTGGGCTTGCCCAGCTTGATATCCTCGTGAACGGGAACGGATTCAATCACTTCCATTTCAAGGTTTTCCGCATCGCAAGCGCGTTTGAGTTTTGCTATGTCGCTTTGTTGCCAAGTTTGCCCCACGGCAACATCGTAAACGGCGGTTACAACACCGCTTATGTTTGGAATTTGTTTAATATATCGCAATGGTATGCTGTCCTTTTCACCATACCAACGAAAGGTCATTTTCATACGTTATCTCCGTTTATCTATCGTGACGGCGCAAAACGAGCACGCCACGCCGTTGTGTATGTAAAAGCAAAATTGATTTTTTTTGCAAGCGAAAGTTTCACGCCGATTTTATATTGAAGTATACAAAGGTGTAAGCCCGAATTTTTCAGCAAGAGTGACGTCTTCGCCAAGTACGAACTCCGTACAATTTGCTTGTTCGCCCGTAAGCACGTAATGGGCAGCGTTTTGCCCTGCGTCGTACCCCGTCACGTTGTAAATACCCTGATGGAAGTGAGGATCGTCCCTCATACTGAGCGGAACATTGCGGAACTTGACCGATGCCAACACAAAGTCGTCATCGGCAAGAGTGTTGGTGATTAAATTGTTAGTTAAATCCTGTTTGGTGGCGTCAAGCTTGTCGTTGGCGTATTCGCTCGGCGTGACGACAAAACACTTGGATATTCCTCTGCCGTTGCCAACGTCTTTGAGTCCATTCACAACAGCCTTAACGTTGCCAAAATAATCGTAGTTGCCCTTTAACCAGTTGGATTTGTCGCTTTCGCCTTGACACCACACCATGAAAACGTTTCTCGTTTCAAAGTTGTCACACTCTTCAATAAATTGCAAACACGCGTTCAAACGGCGTGCGGATTCTTCAAAATAGCTCGTGCCCGGCATCCACTTTAATACCGACGTGCCGCCAACGCTTGCCGAAATGGCAACAACGGGAACGTTGGTCTTTTCGTAATACCCCTCACAAAAAGCCGAAACCATACCACCGCTTTTTTTGCCGTCGCCAGTTAGGCTGTTTAAGTCGGAAAGTGCATCATTGTTTTCCGTCTCGCCGAAAGGTTCAACGACGGGATACAACCGAGTGGGATCTTGAACGGCACGAAATTCGTAGCCGTGACCTTCCTCACACACAACGGAATCGGCTGCTTCGCCGCGCCCTGCCATGTTGGACTGCCCCATAAATATTACTACGTCCACTACCATAGGTTGGAAGGGAGTGGGCTCTTCTTGCTCGCATGCGACAAACCCGACGGCAAACGCCGAAACCAACGTCGTCACAAGCAAAACAGCTACAAATTTTAGTTTATTATTATTCATCCTTGTATTTCCTCGTATTAGTTTACTTATTTCTCGTTGCTGACGCCATTTTCACGTGCGACTTGGTGCGAACAAAAACGAAAAGGTTATATAACGCTATTATTGCGCTTGCAACTAAAAGCCTAACGCTTGCAAAAACTCCGTTGCAAGACTTGGCCATTCCTTTGCCTCTTGATATTCCTGTGCCACACCGACTCCGTGTTGCGTTGTACCGCCGTCGTCAAAAACGTTGATGGAATAATGGACGCCTTTGGCATCCAGTGCCTCTGCCATTGCATAGGTGTTGCGGCTGCTAACCGTGCGGTCGCCCTCGTGACACCACAAAAAGCACGGCGCCGTGTTGGCAGTTACGTTGTCGACGGGTGAACACCTTGTTGCAACGCTTTGATCCTCTCCGCAAAATACGCTTTTGGTACCTTTGTGCGTTATTTCGTCCTTCAACGAAGTGACTGCGTAGCACAACACTGCTGCGTTAACCTTGGCACTTTCGCCGTCGACGGCGTCGGCAACGTAGTTTTCGTCGTTTACGCTGAAATTAGTAGTTAATAAGGTTGCGGCAAGATGTCCGCCTGCCGAATACCCTTGCACGGCTATTTTGTTGACATCCACGTAATATTGCGCGGCGTTGTGACGCACGAATTTGATTGCTCGTGTTCCGTCGCTTAATATTTGGCGGTAATCGGCATCGTCGTGAACGGAAGTGGTTCGATAATTAACGATGAACACCGAAATTCCCGCTGCGTTGTACCATTCGGCAATGGCAGAGGATTCTTTTTGGTCGCCGTCGTTGTCAGCTCCGCCCTTGTTGGTGGCGTTGGACAAATGGTTGTATCCTCCGCCCGGAAATACGATTACCGCACCGCCAGTTGGCTTTGCCGCAAGATAAGGCGTGATGAAGACGTACTTGCTGCAATCGCAATCTTCGTCGTAGGGTACGTTTCCGCTTTGATACAAATATATTTTGTCGTGATTTTTACTTGCTTCAGTGTTGTCAATAGGGGGTTCATCATCGTTGCAACCAACGCAGCACAACGCCACGGCCAAAGCCGTTACTACGACAAGAAAAATGGAAATTACTTTATTTTTCATTCTCTTATTCTCCAAAAAATTCACTCTACTTTGCATGCTTAAAGCCTTTTACCAAAACTAACTTGTCACTTGCCGTTTTGTCACTATCTGCGACTAATTCAAGCGTTAATTGCAAAAATAATTTTCGCCACCAACGGTGCGTGATCGGATGCAAGCAACGCTGTTTCGTCTCTTATTGCTTGATACTGCAAAAATTTGCACATATCGCTAATGAAAATATGGTCGATGGCAAGTCCGTTTTCTGCCAATCCACCTACGACGTGCGTCGTTTTGAATTCGTCGGCAACCCTATCCGAGTAGCCAAACTGTGTAATTATCCGATACGGCTCGCTTTCCGTCGTAAAATTGAAATCGCCTGCAATAAAGGTGGGAAGATTGCCCCACACAGCCTTTTGCGCGTTGATTGCCCCTACCGCCTGCCTTACGTTGGCAACTCGCCAAGCATTTGCAAGCTCGTCAAGCTCCTGTTGAGTGTAATCCTGCATACCTTGATACTTGTTGCGCGTAACTGCGCCGTGCATATTTGCCGCAATGAAAGTTGCACCGCTTGCATCCTTGAGCACACACCAAGCAACCGATTTGCTTGATGAGCATTGATAGCTTTCGGCAAATACTTCCGCCCCTTCGCTTAACAATTCCAATTTGGCAGCATTAAACAATATTGGGGTGCGGCATGCTTTTTCTTCCACTTGGAAACAACACACCGAATAATTGCCGTTCCTTTGCAAAAACACGTTGACGATTTTCTCGTATGCAGTGGGTACAACTTCTTGCAAGCAAACCACGTCCGCAAGTGCGGATTCCATAGTCAAAACGCAAGCATCGGCATCCCCTTCGGCTCCGTACACGTTCCAACTCATTACCGAAACGTTTTGTTCCTTCTTTTTGCCGTTAGTGCAACAACAAAAACAAAGCACAAGCGTGACAACGATGCAAATGACCGCCGCAACGCGCACTATTGAGTTTTTCCTTACGTATCCGTTCATAATTTAACAAACTCTTACCCTTTTGCATAGCTACAAAACTCGAATAGCCGATAATTACACCCAACCTAACAAAAGGTTAAATTGATTTTGCAAACGGTAAACTAAACGCAAAAAGCACTTGTAAACACAACGATTGCGAACCAAAACTAATCTTCCAACAAAATATTGCGTACTGCCTCGTAAATTTGCTTGCTTACGCCGATGGATTGGAAATAAGCTTCAGCGCGCTTTTGCAATGTATCGCCCGTGTAGTCGGTTAAACCGATAAAGGTATTTTTGCTGTTGGAGGGCGACTTTAATTCGCCTATGTTACCGAAATTGCTAAACAAATAATCTTTGAGCAAGTCTTCTTCGCTAACGCCGCACAATGCGCCGATTAAGTAAGAAACCAGTCCCGTGCGATCTGTGCCGATATTGCAATGATAAACCAACGGATAATTGTTTTCGTCTGCAAGCATTTCCATTAACGTTTTTACCTTTTCGGCATTATCGCCTGTGGCGGCGGCGTTACCCTTCATGGGCAACGAAACGTAAGTTACGCCGTCTATCATGCTGTAAGGCGTGATGCCTTCGGGAAAACCGTTGCGATGGTCCAGACGGAAATCGACTTCTATTTTGATGCCGAGCCTCTTCATTTCCGCAATGCCTTGAGCAGTGATTTCCGGAAGAACTTCCGTCGGTTCGGTATAAGAGGACTCCATACCTATTGCATAGCTGCGGTTGAACCTTGCGCTTCGATACAGCAAGCCCTGCTTTACACGCTTGCCGCTTGACGTCAGCCAACCGCCAACGTCGCGAAAATTGGTTACGCCGTCGACGTACATGTTGCGCGGTCCGTTGCCTGCAGTTTCAAAAACGCCCACTTCGGAAGTTTCGTCTCCGCCGATAACCCGCCAATAATAGGAGGTGGCTATTTTCAAATTGTACACTTCTGCTTTCTTTTCGGTGGTGTTTACCGTGATTTTGTCGGCAAAATCTTGAGTTTGACTAATTTCGACCACATACTCGCCACAGCCACTTTCGTCTGTCCATTCCAAAACCACGGGGAGAGGTTTGGACAAATCTGCTGTTCCTTTCACTTCGTCAACTTCCGCATCGGGTTGATAGGCAGAGTTTAGAATGTACTCCAAATAATAACTTTGTAACTCGGTGTGCAAATCAAAGGGTTCGGTGTGCTTTTTCAACACGATACCTTCGCTTTGGCACGCCACGAAGGACAAGCAACACGTGGTTGTAACCAAAACAAAGCATAAAAACATACAAATGCGTTTTTTCATAATAATCTCTCCATGATTTCGTACAAGTTTTAAGCGTGATTTTACACGCCCAAAACGAGTCCGCAATAGGCTTGATACCATTGACCGTTGCCGTCACAAAGCCTATTACGCACGCGTTTTACAAAAGTCGAACTCCCCTCCCCGACAGCAAAGTCGGGGAGAGAATTCAACGATAGTCTTCAATGCGTTGCCGCACAAACCGTGCAGTGTTCAACTAAACGAATGAACGCTATTGCCAAAACTATGCGGGCATTTTTGCTTGCGCATCAGTAATAAGTTTGTCGACGTCGGAGGGAATTACACCGTTGACGACTCTGGCAAATCCCGTGACGGTTGTGGAATTGCTGAAACCGAACAGGAAGAAGGAGGTGGCAGGCTTGTTAGCAGCATCGTAAGCAAAAGTCAAGGCTGACGATTCTGCGCCGATAGCGGCAGTAAATCCTGCCGTCTTGACAGCCTCAACGGCAGCAAGGTATTCGTCACTGGGATTGTTGAGATCGGCTTTTGCCCAATCGTTGTAGAACATTGTGGTGTTGCGGTTATTTTTGGATGCAATCATTGTGGGAATGCCGAATACTACGTTACCTTCCGAAATAGTGTAAGTGCCTGCATACGCAAATACGTCGTTGTTCTTTTCCCATTTACTTTTTGTAAAGTTGATTGCTACATAGTAAGTGCCGCCACTGGTCATATCGCCGTTCAACTCGATAGTTGCATAGCATTGTTGATTGCTTGATTTCTTTACGTATCCTGCAAATACAAAGTCTGCCGTGCTGGTTTGAGCAAGCTCTCTTGCTTCAACGAAACTTGCAGTAACCTTTTGCGTTGCGGTCAATTCTTCCGATTCGGCAGTTTCCTTGTACCTTACGTTAATGGTTGCGTCTCCCGTCAACGCTACGGAAGTTGCGTTAGTGCCGCTGATGTCGAGTGTGTACTTGTCTGTTGCAAGCGTTTCCGATTCGCCCGTGGAGTACACTACCGATACCACCATTCCGCTGGGATCGAACACTTCGCCTACGCGATAAGCTACTTTGCTCGGCGCCGTAGAAATTTCGATACGTATAGCGGTTTTTGAAACCGGCATGGGTACGACGTTCAAAGCAATTTCTGCTTGCACTCCGTCGTACAAAATAACGAGTTTGTCGCCTTCGCAAAGCGTTTCGGTAACGGCTATCATTTCCGTTCCACGCAAAATTTTAAGTTCGAAATCGCGATCCAAAGGCATATTGACGTACGTTGCGTTAGACTCTGCCACGCTTGCACGCTTGTAGTTAATGCCAATGATGAGATCTTGAGGCAAATTGAGAGCATCGCCAACGTAGTAGCTTGCAGCAAGCACGCTTCCGTCGTACAGCCCTACCGATTCGGGCTCGTAATAAGTTTTCCAATTAGATTCAAGCTTGTTATTTGTAACGGCAGCCATATACGCAACGTCGGCATCGAGTTGGTAATTCAGCGCCATACCGTCGACGAACGCAGATGCTGCGCTCTTGCTCCATCCCCAAAAGGTTTCATCTCCGGACATTTTGCCGAAGTTGAGACCGACGATGTTTTCGCCCTCTTTGACGATGGTTGCTACTTCCTTGGTTGCGCCGGTGTACTTGTTGCCTCCGCAATGATGTACTTGGCGGGATTGCAAGGACATTTTTTCTCCGTTGATTACGTAATCGCCGGTGATGACGCCCATTTTGTATCCTGTATTGATGTGACCGCTGATTTCGGCAAACTTGAACGTGCCTTGGTTACTTTCGGCGGACGGAGTTAACTCCAACACGCATTCGCAACGCATGGAGTTGCTGTCGTAATAAGAATAGAACAACATGCTTGCCGTTGAAGTTGCAATAACCTTGTGGGGCAAATCGGCAAGAGTGGGAGTTAAATCTTGGAATACCTCCGGTTTGATAACTTCTTCCGCCTGAACGGTGATGGAAATCATCTTGTTCTTTTGAACTTTTTTGCCGTTGATTTCTTCGGAATAGATGACGTAGAAGGACTTGTTGGCAGCTTTAAGCTCTTTGCCGTCTACGTTTGTAGTGCATTTGGAGGTTACGTCAACTTCCGTTTGATCACTGTAAACGGCGTTAACCTTCAAACCCGTGAGGTCGATTTTTTCGCCCTCTTGATAATTCAATTTGGTTGGCATTTGCACTATTTTGATTTCAACCAAGGTTTTTGTGTCCTGAGGTTCTTCCTCCGGCGTGCACGCAGCAAATACTACTGCGAAAACCATGACCAAAACCAACAACGCAAGCGCTAATCTCTTTTTCATTGTTTCGTTCTCCTTGTTGATTTATTTTGTATTTTATTCTGCCTGTGCAGATAGTTACCGTTAACCAAAACTTGTTTTAGCTACAAGTTAATCGTTTTATTCTTTATTGCACAAACCGCAAATTTACACGGTTAAGCTTGTTTTTCTTCTTGAGTTTGCTCGTCTTGAGGCAGATGCCCTAGCACAAAACCGACTACACTTGCGGCAAGCAGCACACCAAGCGCAACGGTTACACACTTCAACGCAACCTGCCAAGCTACCACAACGGGAACAATCTTCATTGAAGGCGACAGTCCGTTCATGGCGTTGCTGTGCACCGTTGCAAACAAAATGCGTTTTGCGGCAAGTCGCATTCTGTTAACGACTTCCGAATAACCCGTTTGGTAAGCGTCGTATACACCGTCGTCAGCCAAATCGCCGTCGGGCAAGTCGCATCCAGCCATTAAAAATGCCGGCAATTGCTCGTTTTTGTAACGCCCTTTGAACATGTCGGACACCACGAAGCCCTTCATGCCGCATTCGCCACGAAGATAATCGGTAAGCAAGGCTTTGTTTCCTGCACAAAATTGTGTGCCGAGACGCGTATACGCTGCCATACAGTTCATTGCTCCGCCCTGCTCTATTGCCATTTGGAAGGGCTTGAGATAAATCTCCCTGAGAGTTTGCTCGTTTGCCCAAACTGCCAAACCAACGCGGTTTGCTTGCTGTTCGTACCCTACAAAGTGCTTTACGTATCCGTTGCAACCTTTGCTTTGCAATCCGCTAACAAGGCTTGATGCCATTGAACCGGTTAGATAGGGATCCTCCGAGTAGTACTCGTAGTTCCTGCCGCCAAGCGGAGAGCGATGGAT
>CAYYTD010000007.1:10108-14694 GCA_964474475.1 uncultured Oscillospiraceae bacterium
GAACGCCGTGCGGTGGGTGTTTATTGCAATTCCGTACAAGCCACTATAGCCCGCCCACAAAGCATCTTCACCGTACATTTCGCCCACTTCTTGGGCAAGTTCGACGTTGAACGTTGCCGCCAAAATGCCGATACACGGATAAATTGTGCCCGAATATTCTCCGTCAGGATCGCCGTAGATGTTGGCAAGCCCCGATGAACCGTTTTTGTAAGGTTGGGTGATGCCGGTAGGTCCGTTGTGCTCGATCGTTGCCGGTTTACCTACCGACGGAGCACTGCCCGTTTTTCTCATTCCTGTAGTAATTAGGCTACAAAGTTCTTCCCAACTGAGCTGATCGATGAGGCTATCCCACACTTCGGAATCGAAGGGCACCTCTTCGCCGTCGGCGTTTACCCTCAACTCAACCAACGTGTATTTTAAGTCCGCACCAAACGTGGGATTTTCACCGTCGTCGGGAAGTATACCATCCGAACCAAGATAACCGACTATTTCGTTGACCATGTCGGCATTCATGGTGAGTATCGTTTTGTCATCGATACTTGCAGGCAAAGTGCCTTGCCAATTGTTGCGGCTTACGTAGGTTATTTGCGTGCCGCCGTTGTGCGAATACTTGTTCCAATCCGCCTCGTCGAACAGGTTGGTAATTTCCGAACCGTTTGAAGCAAGATTATATTTATCCTTACTTGCCGATACCTTTTTGGCAAGTGTGGCATCGCCGTTAGAGGTCATACCGTCGGCAGTGTCGTAACCGTTGATTGCCAACACGTTGTTGGTTGCCTCGTGCGCATTCTTTGCTACCGTAAGCACGTAATCTTGGTTGCTGGTTACGTAAGTTTTGGCGTTGTTGGCGTCGTAAGAAGCAAAGCTACTACCTGCTACCTGCACGGTGCACTCTTGAGATTGACCCGGCTCGAGCATTTGCGTTTTGACAAATCCAACCAACTCCACTGCAGCCTTTTCTACGCCGTTTGCCACGTCGTAGTCGGTATAAGGCTTGCTCAGATACACCTGACCCACTTCCTTACCTGCCTTACTGCCCACATTCGTAACGCGGAAAGTCACCTCGTAAACATCCTTGGCGGAAAGATACTTTACGTTAAAATCTCCGTACGAAAACTCCGTGTAGGACAATCCGTAACCGAAGGGGTAAGCCACTGCCTCGTCGTAAACGAAAGCCCCTGCGTTTGCACGCCCCGTTACCACATCGTAATATCTCGTTTCGGTGTAACGATATCCTACGTAAATGCCCTCGGTGTAGCTGACGTACGCCGTATTGGTCATGCCCGTGTAAGAACTCGTTTCTTCCGACGGAAGTTCGTCGTAATCTGCCGCATATGCGTACCTTATTACACCGAAATTGGCGTAAGCGGGGTTATAACTGTGTTCGGCCCAGTAGGTATCGGACAGCCTGCCCGACGGATTGACGTCGCCAACGAGTATTTTACCTACTGCGTTCATACCCGTTTGCCCCACGGCGCCTATCCACAATGCCGCGTCGATGCCGAGATCCTCTTCAACCAAGAATTTTGCTTCAATTTGGTTGGGAGTGTTGAGCAAAAGAATTATTTTGTTAAACTTGCTACCCTTGAGAGCCTTTAATCCTTGCAAGACGCTCTTTTCGTTGGCAGACAATTGCAAATAGCTGTAAGGAACGTCTCCCTTTTCGCCGCTGGTGCGCTTGACGACCATGATTGCGACATCCGCACCTGAGTTTATTGCGCCGACAACGGTTGCATTACCCATTAAATCACTCCAAGATGCATCCTTGGTGTCGTATCCGCTTGGTGCGTAAGACTTGTTGTTTTTGTAAAAATTGTACAAGGTTTTATCTACGGACAGCCCGGCGTTCTCTAAGCCGTCCATCAAATCCACTTGAGAATAGGCATTGCCTGATTGCGCCGAACCGCTACCGCCGTAAGTGGGCGAATAGGATGCGTAACCAAAGGTCATTACCGTAGAGGTTTTACTGACGGGCAAAGCACCGTCGTTTTTTAATAGTACCGCGCCTTCCGCCTCAACCTCTTCGGCTTTGCTTTGACCGTCCTGCATTAGCGAACTCAAGTTGCTGTAATTACTTGTAAAATAGTCGGTATCGATAACCTCATCATTACCTACGTCGACGATTTTGTAATCGGTAACCTGCAAAAAATCGTTAATGGCGCCTTTATTTTCCATAGCAATAACGTACCCCGCTTGCAAGAGCGTGTACAACAGAGCAAAGACTACTACGAGTATTTTAAAAAGCAATTGATGCTTGACGAAGAACTCCCTCATTTCAATTCCTCCTTTGCCTGCAACTGAGGCAAAAATACCGAAACTGCCGCAGCAACGGTAGCAACGAGGTACATCGTTAGCGTTACTACGAATTGCGGGCTGAAACTATCCGCATCGATGCCCACTATTACTACCGACACGTAATAATAGTTAGCGTAAATGAAAAATCCCAACCCTGCCAAAACACACAAAAGCAATGCAACGGGTGAAATGGAATAATACCCTACTGCCGTTAGCGCGCCTACTGCCAAAACCGCAAAAAGAGGAAACATCCAGCTCCAAGCAGTGTACTCTTCGTACCCCGAATACAAAACGGGATACAAAACGCACAAAACAAGACACAGCGCCGTGCAGGATAACGTTATCCAAAAGCCTACGGGCTTGTTTTTAAACAAATCTTTCATACAAAAGCTCCTTGTTCATTCCTTTGCAAATTCAATGCCGTCCACACATTGCAAATTCGCAACCAAGCGGCACGAAACTTGCGCAAGAACACTAATTTTCGGCACAAATCAACACTTACCGATTTTATCGTTCAAATTATATCATAGCCTCAATGTTATGTACAATTGCAAAACTTATAAAATTAGATTGCATTTCTTCTACAAACGCTTGCACAATGCAAATTTTGTCGTTATAATAAAGGTATGTTTAATTTTACTTATAAAAATATAGACTTTGCCCACAAGCTGGGCACGGCAAGCGAACCGACGAAGGACTACAACAAGCATCTGCACACCTTTAACGAAGTTTTGTACTTTGTGGAAGGGGACGTGAAGTACAACGTAGAGTCGGAATCGAAAGTGTTGCAAGAAGGTGACCTTGTGCTTATTCGCCCCGGAAAATACCATTTTGCCGAGGTTAAAGAAGAAACTCGGTACGACCGTTATGTGTTGAAATTTCCCGATGCGGTGTTGCCGCAATGGTTGATTCAACGGCTTAAAGGGCGAAGCTGCTTTTGTGGCAATGCAAAAAAGTATTCCGTTTTGTTCAATCAGTTGGATTCGTACAGCGAAAACTTTGCCGATGAAGAAAAATACACCTTGTTTGTGTGCGAACTGACGAAAATACTAATATTCCTTTGCACCGAAAGTTCCGTTGCGGCAACGCACAACAACGATTTTATTTCGCGCCTGACCGATTACATTGACGAAAACGTGCAATCGTCTATTTCTCTTGATTCGTTGAGCAAGCACTTCAACTTTTCCAAGTCGTACGTTTCAAACGAATTCAAACGCATAATGAAAATTCCCGTGATGCAATACGTGCGCTACAAAAAAATAATTGCAGCGCACCAAATGATACTTGCCGGAGAGAAAAAATCTACCGTGGCAGAAATGTTTGAGTTTAAAGACTACTCTACCTTTTACCGCTCTTACGTTAAAATTATCGGTCACGCGCCGACGGACGACAACGTAATTAAATAATTAAATTGCCCTTTGCGTTGCCTACCGACTAATCTTTTTTGCTCAAAATGCCGTCGTCACAAAGTGTTTTTTGCAATAAGTTTATGAAAAAAATGCAATTGCTTTTAGCAATCAGTTAAGCTATTATTATTCGGGCGGATTCGTCACGTGCGACTTATCCGTCCGAATTCTTATGCTTACAACAGAGGATCAGCATGAAAAAAATTATCAACATAAACGAAGATTGGACGTTTTCGGGCGCGGACGGGCGAAATCCGATTAAAGTTAACCTTCCGCACACTTGGAATAGCAACGACGGAGCGACAGGCGGCGATAACTATTTAAGGGCGGCACATCGCTACACGAAAATAATCGACAAGCCTCAAGGCAAAGTGGTCTACCTTGAAATCAAAGGGGCAAACTCCACTGCGCAAGTGCTAATAAACGATGTGCCCGTTGCCATCCATCACGGCGGATTTTCGACCTTTAGAGTGGACGTTACAAATTACTTGACGGACAAAACCACCATTGCCGTGATAGTAGACAACTCTAAAAACGAAACCGTTTATCCTCAAACGGCAGATTTTACGTTTTTTGGCGGCATCTACCGAGACGTAAACCTTATTGTAACGGATTAAATACGTTTTGACCCGAATTTTGGTGGCAAAAACGGCTTGAAAATAACGCCAAGGCTCTCCGAAGACGGCGTTTGGAAGGTGGAATTTGGCACGAATCTTATAGGAGAAGGCACGGTAACTTACTCTATCTACGACAAAAGCAACCTCGTTGAGCAAAGTACGTCGCCCGTAATTATGTTGCGTGAGCCGCATTTGTGGCACGGAATTGAAGATCCTCATCTTTACACTGCCAAGGCAACCGTTTGCCACGACGGCGAAGTAATAGACA
>CAYYTD010000007.1:14704-28625 GCA_964474475.1 uncultured Oscillospiraceae bacterium
GGTTTGCGTACTTACCAAATAACGGAAAAGGGCTTTGTTTTGAACGGAAAGCCCTACCCGTTGAGAGGCGTTTGCCGCCATCAAGACCGCAAAGACAAAGGGTATGCAATTGACAGGCAAGATCACGATGAAGACATACAACTCATTAAAGAAATAGGCGCAAATACCGTGCGACTTGCACACTATCAACACGACGACTACTTTTACGACCTATGCGACAAAGAAGGCATGGTTGTGTGGGCGGAAATTCCGTACATATCGCGCCATATGCCTGCCGCCAACGACAACACCGAAACGCAAATTACGGAACTAATTAACCAGCAATACAATCATGCTTCCATCGTAGTTTGGGGAATATCTAACGAAATAACCATGTTTGGCAAGCACAAAAAAGATATGGTTGAGCAACACGTTAGACTAAACGATATTTGTCACGAACTGGACGATACCCGTTTGACAACACTTGCATGCTATTCTATGTGTACGCCGAGCAACAAAACGGCGCATCTTACCGACGTGGTAAGCTGGAATTTGTATTTGGGGTGGTACGTTCCATTCTTTTGGTTGAACGATTTGTGGTTTTGGTATTTTCGCAAACGCCATCCGCATCGCCCGATAGGGCTATCAGAATACGGAGCAGAAGGCATGCCGAACTTGCACAGCCTGCACCCGAAACGCGGAGACAACACGGAAGAATATCAATGTATCTACCACGAATATATGCTTGAGTTTTTTAAAAGAAACAGCTATCTGTGGGCAACTCACGTATGGAATATGTTCGACTTTGCCGCGGATGCACGCAACCAAGGCGGCGAACCGGGCATGAACCACAAAGGACTGGTAACTTACGACCGCAAATTGAAGAAAGACGCCTTTTACCTGTACAAAGCCTATTGGAGTAATGATCCGTTTGTGCATATTTGCGGCAAACGCTTTGCCAACCGCACCGGCAAAAAGCTGACGGTAAAAATTTATAGCAATCAACCGGAAATTGACGTGAAAATAAACGGAGAGTTTATGCACAAAATTAAAGGCGACAAAATTTTTGAAATTACCGTTCCCATACAAGACGTTAACGAAATAACCGTTTACGCAAACGACCTTGTAGACAGCGCAACATTTTACCGAGTTGACAAAAAGGACACTAACTACGTTTTGCAAAAAACAAACACCAAAAACTGGCAAAAATAACTCTTGATTAAAAAAAAACAAAACCCCTTACCACGCTTACTAAACGTGATAAGGGGTTTTTGATGCAACGAAAAGTATTACAATAATATGTTGAATATCTGACAGCGGCAATGTGATGTCACAAAACGACAAGACTCTCAAACCTCGACAGGGTTTGCCGTCATAAGTACGTCTGTTTAAGAGTATTACAAAACAACAAGACTCTCAAACTATCCTCTATAATATCGTTAAGTGTGACATGTTTAAGAGTATTACAAAACAACAAGACTCTCAAACCTCAAATATAAGGCCAAAAGTGCGCACGACCATGCGGTTGTTTTGTTTATAATTGAATTTTACCACAATTATTTGTTATTGTTAAGACATTTCTTGAGAAAAATTGTGTGTAATCTCACAAAGATCCTCAGTGATTACTACTGCACGCTCGCAAGGAAGCAAGGGATGCTTTTGAAAGCTTTCAACTAGCAGCAAACATACCTTTATCAATTGGCAATGCCTGTACAACAAGGTTATTTCTTCATCGTTCAAAATGTCTTTTAATCCAACAAAAACAAATACATATATTCCCTTGAGCTCAACAAACATATTTACATAGCAAATAATCTTTTCCAACAAGCTTTGATATGCCAGTGCCGGCTTTACCCCACAACACTTCAATACGTTGTCAATTGTAATTTCGTTAAAATCCAAAGAAAAATCGACTGTTGCAGCCAAATCTTGCAAAAATGCACTTAGTTGGTTGTTTATTTTGCTCAATTGTACAAGATAATTGTCTTTGACGTAATTATACTCTAAGCGACACTGCAGTGCTTTGAATAATAATCGTATTTATCTCGTTGATGAATATCTTTTTTTCTGTTTCGCCGCGTATTACAAGGTAATTGAGACGCTGTTCCAACTTACAACGAGAGTTTACTACAACGGTTCGAAAGCCCATAACTATATCTTTTGAATTTTTGTAATTAAACCGCAGGGTGATTGATGTATAATTGCAAAATCAACATCGGTAACATTGTTATTCATACATAGTTTTGCATAACCGGCACTTTCACCTAAAAGCGAAAGATCCGCCATTTCGGCATTGCACTTAAAAAATCTGAACAGCTGGAATAGTATTTTTTGTCTTTTTCAATATTTTTTTCGTTTTTGGCATCCATTTTATTTTCTCCTATTGACAACTTATTATTTTTGTACTATAATCAATTTACAAAACAACAAGACGAAGTTCAAATAACGACTTGTCGTAATCATTTTTCGCAGTGTGCGATGCAATTGCTCTTTCCTTTGGAAAGAGTTTTTGTTTTACAAAGTTTTTGACGCATATGCTATCATTTCACAAATTTAATATCTGCGGTAAGGGGCAAAAAATCAACATTTACTTGCAAACTAAACGCAACCAAACATTTATAAAATCACGTAAACTAAAATGCATTCTTCTATACTTCAATATTTGTACTGTCTTACTCGAAAAAAGTAATTTTAATTGAAAAAAGATTATTAGAATTATCGTAGCGATTATCTTTAGTGTAGTATAGCAAAATGACACCCTTAAGTCAATATCGACTTTGAGTTTTCCTTACAAAAACTTTACATTAAGTTAAAAAACTATTTTGCAGCTTTGTTGCGTTTATTAGACAGTTAACGACATTAATATTTTTAATACCTGTTAAAATAATATTTTTTATCAAATATCAACAGTTAATTTGAACAATTTGGGTGGTTTTGGTTGTATTGTGACCGAAAAAGTGTTAAAATACTGCCACATCTATTAAAAACAACCAAGGAGAATACTATGAAGAAGTTTTTTGCAGAATTCAAAAAATTTATTCAACGCGGTAACGTAATTGACCTTGCTGTCGGCGTTATCATCGGCGGAGCGTTTAGCAAAATAACCTCTAGCCTCGTTGCAGACATCATTATGCCTATCATCACGGCTGCTTTTGCTTTGGTCGGCTTGGAAGGCGGCATGGAGGGCTTGTGCCTCGTGCTGAACAACGTTGACAAATACGTTATCGACAGTACCACCGGGGCAAAAGTACTTAACCCAGAAGCTATAGTTTGGAACTACGGTAATTTTATCCAAACCGTTCTTGACTTTTTGCTGATTGCCATCGTATTGTTCTTCATTATTAAAGCCATTAACTACGCAAGCGATGAATTCCGTAAATCTACTGCAAAATCGCCCTTTACAAAGGAAGAACGCAAAGCAATGCGCAAACAGGGCATGTCTTGGCATCAAATTCGTGAACTCGAAGAACAATGCCGCCAAGAAATTGCCGAGGAAGAAGCTCGTATAGCCGAAGAAGAAGCTAAAGCAAACGCTCCTAAAACTGCAGAAGACCTTTTGCAAGAAATTATCGACATTATGCACCCTCAAACGGATGCCGAAGTAATTGCCGAAGAAGTTACGGAAGAAATTACCGATTCCATCGGCTAAAAGACGGCGTTACACCACCGCTGTGAATATTCAACGGCTTGCAAATCGGCTTTCGCCAACTTTGCCGATTACCGATTGATTACTTTTATCTTGAAGGTAGCAAGCAACAGATTTTTGTTCACTTAGTACTTTAACCGTAAATACAAACAGAGGATACCGACGATCCGTCGATATCCTCTGTTTTTTAGTTATTCAATTGTGAGAAAGCTAAACTATTCGATAGAAATGGAATGGTTGTTTTGTTGCGGTTTTTCTTTGGGAACGGTGACGATGAGCAAGCCGTTTTCGAACTTGGCCTTGATTTGCTTTTCGTCGACGTCGCCCATGTAGTAGCTACGGGAACAGCTAAAGGCACGCTCTCTGCGAATATACTTGGCATCGTTTTGCTCCGTTTGCTTTTTGGCAGAAACGGTCAAATAACCGTTGGAAAACTCCAAAGTGATATCCGACTTGTCAAATCCGGGCATTTCGATATCAAGTGCGTAGTTGTGCTCGTTTTCCTTGATATCCGTCTTCATGAGTGAACTTTCTTGCTCTACGTAGAAGGGACGGAAGAAGCTGTCGAAAGCGCTTTCCCATAAATCGTTGTGTTTACGTTCAATATAGTTTTTCATAATAAATATCTCCTTATTTGTATTATTTGTTGAATTTCACTGCTAAACAGGGCTGATTTTCCTATTAAAAGGACCGAATTGTATGCTTTTTTGGCAAACTCGACTGCCGTTTGTTAGCACTCTTTCTGTTCAACTGCTAATATTGTACCACTTTTCTTTTATTTGTCAAGAGTTTTTGATAAGTTTTTTGAAATATTTTTAACTTTTTTTCGAAAAAATATACGCAAGGACTGGCGCTAAAATATTAACTGCCATTTGGCAATAAAATACACCGCCAAGGAATACCTTGACGGCGTTAAAACCTGCTTTTATTTAATTGATTACTTGTATTTTTGATTATTTTGGATTATATGCGGTAGATTATTTAGAATAATATATGAACAATCAAACCATTTAATATAATCACTTGATATAATCACTTGCCACTAACTGGCGCTACTGTGGGCAACGTAACGATTCAATGAGCGTTAACCATCGTGCAGTATTAATGCTGAACCATTGGCAAAATGGCGTGGCTCAAAAAAATATCTTACGCAAATGAGTGTTGGCACAAAACGTTGCCGTCAAAATCCAAAATATTAACGGACGATTCGTCTACGATGCAGTACGCCGAGTTGCCGTCCTTTGGCAAAGAGGGGCTGCCAACGTTTACGCACACCACGCCGCTGCTTTGAACTATTTCACTTACGTGAAAATGCCCGTACAAAAGTACGTCGCCTGCTGACAGGCAGGGCAAATTGTTTTTATTGTGAACGTGGCCATGCGTGAAAAACAACCTTCGTCCTCCGCAAAACACAACGTCTTCGCGCAAAAAAGTAAAGGAAGAAATCATCTGATCTACTTCGCTATCGCAATTACCTTGAACGACGACAAGTTTGTCGCTAACAGAATTAAGCATTTCGGCAACACGCAAAGGAGCGTAATCTTGCGGAAGGGGATTGCGCGGGCCGTGGTTATAAACATCCCCCAAAACAACCAAAACGTCTGCTCCGCTTTGGAGAAATTTTTCCAATACACGGTTAGTCCAATATGCCGAACCGTGCAAATCGGTAGCTACAAAATATTTCACGCACTGTTACTCCTTGAAAGAAATTACGTTAACGCCCACGTCGTCCTTGACTCTATCAGTGTAAACTTTGCACACATGCAAAAATAGTTCGCACGTTACGGAAATTACCGCCCTGTTGAGATGCCCGCCGCACACAGAGCCGTCCTCTTTGGCAAACGTTGCATGCAAATGCAAATAAGGGTTGCCGTTTTGCGTGGTTACGTTGCCAACGATGGAAGTTATCTCCGCCGGTTCGTGAACGTCCGTTTGAACGTAAGTTTTACTATCCGTATTGAAAATGCCAAAGGTAAAATCGTCCGATGCGCCAATTCCGCTTACGGATGCGCACTCGATGCCCAGTTGCTTACACAAAGACGCCAAGCTTGAAAGCACTTCTTCGCCCTTATCTATCCTTACGAGATAATCATTGCCGTTGCAAGCAAACTGCATTTATTCCTCCAGCGTCTCGGCATCGGCTTTGCAAGAAGCAGATTCTTGGCAATCTTCGCACTCGACATTGCAAGCCTTTTTGTAAACAGGTTCAATACCCAGTTCCGCCAGCGTAAAGATGAACAATTCTGCCTCGTCCTGCTGATTAACTATTCTAACCGTGACGGTTTGCTTGATAACGTCGATGGACTCCACCTTGCCTTTGCCGTTTGGCGTTTCTATTTCGGAATTGACCTTGGGCATAAACTTGAGAGTTTCGGCATAGTACTCGTCTTCGAACTTTAAACAACACATGAGCCTATCGCACAACCCCGAAATTTTGGAAGGGTTGAGGGAAAGCCCCTGATTTTTAGCCATTTTGATGGATACGCGTTGAAAATCCGTCATGTACGAACTGCAACAGCAAGGTCTTCCGCAAGGGCCGAGTCCACCCTTCATCTTACATTCGTCCCTGATGCCTATTTGACGAAGTTCAATACGCATGCGATGAATGGATGCCAACTCTTTGACTAAATCGCGAAAATCGACGCGATTATCCGAAGTAAAATAAAATACCACTTTACTATTATCGAAAAAGAAATCGACGTCGACGACTTTCATGTCAAGCTTGTGTTTTTCTGCCAGTGCCTGCGCCTCGCGAATAGCCTTGCGACGCTTTTCTTGCAACGCTAAATGTTGAGCAACATCCTTTTCGGTAGCTTTGCGCACGACGGGTTTCAATTCTCCCTTGATTTCCGACTCGTCAACCTCTTTGTTGGCAAGAACCACCGTGCCGTATTCCACGCCACGAGCCGTTTCGACTACGGCGCCGTCGCCCTTGTTAAACTGTAATTTTTGTGGATCGAAGTAATAAACCTTTCCGCCTGAACGGAACTGTATGCCTACTATAATCGACATCTGTATTTAACCTCCAATATGCCGCTTAAAAGTCTGTCGACGGCGAGTGTGACGTTTCCACCGCTTGACAATTGACCTGCGGACTGATTAACCAACTCGATGCAGCTACGCGCTGCCGAAATTGAATAACTTTGACAAATTTTCTTGATGGAATTTTCTTTGCTCGGCAACAAACATAATTCCGGAGCCAGCCTGTAATACAAGCTCTCGGCAAGGAGCAAAGTGTAAAAGGACAAGCAATCGGGAACGTAATCTTTCAAATCGACCAACGCCTGAGCAAACTTCAAGGCGTTTTTGGTTGAAGTCATGTTGAGCGCAATATCCTCTGCCACTTTACACGCTTGGAAAAACAACGAATTTGCCATTAGCCTTTGTGCCGAATCCAAGCTTCCGCCGGACATTGCCGCCGCTATTTGACAAGCCGACGGAATAAAGCCGTCCGCCATGAGCGTTTGTGCAACTTCTTGCACGCTTGACTTGTCCTCTTTGAGAATTTGGCAACGAGAGCGCACCGTCGGCAACAGACTTTCGGCATCCGTTACGCCTATGAAAATATAAACACCTTGCAACGGCTCTTCGAGCGTTTTGAGCAGCTTGTTTTGCCAAACTTCCGAAGAAGTGCCCACGGCGGAATCGGAAGCGTCCAGCAAAAACACTCTTGCCTGACTGTTGTCTACCGGGCGTTTGTAACTTTCGTCGATAAGATAGCTCACATCGGCAACGGTAATGCGATTTTTTGCCGTGTCGCGAGGTAAAAATATTACGTCTTGATGCTCTTGCAACTTAATTTTGTTGCATACTTCGCAAGTTCCGCAACCAAAAGATTTGCACATGGCAACCAACGCACACTCTTTTAGCAACCGCGGCAGGCGTTTTTTTGTGCCGACTACGATGTAACTGTGCATTACCTTGTTTTGCGAAAACACCCTTGCAAGGTAATTGCGAATTCCCTCGGAATTGCTCATAAAATCCCCTTTTGTTTAAGTGCGGAAATGAGTTTGTCGTGCGTTTCTTCGGCACTGCCGGATGCATCGATAACCACGAACTTGTCGGGATCTTCCGCAATTACGCGACGATATCCCTCGTAAACCTTTTGATGGAAACTGAAATCGACGTTTTCCATGCGATCGGTTTTGTCCGCTCCGCCCTTGCGCGCAAAAGCCTTTTCGGGAGACAAATCCAAAAAGATAGTGAACTGCGGCATATACTCTCCTACGGCAAGCTGGTTGAGGCGAACGATTTTGTCGTACCCCAAACCCCTGCCAACGCCTTGATAAGCGTAAGAAGAGTGCACGAACCTATCGCAAAAAACCACTTTACCGCTCTCCAGTGCAGGAGCAACGATGTCGTGCAAGTGTTGAATGCGCGAAGCGGCGTACAAAAAGGCTTCGCACATATCGTCCATATTACTATTGTCCGCATCCAAAATTATTTTGCGTATTTTTTCGGCAATAACGCTACCGCCGGGCTCACGAGTAAAAACGACGTCGGCATAGCCGTGAGTTTGACAATACTCTTTTAGCTTTTGCGTTTGATAAGTTTTGCCTACTCCGTCACAACCTTCTATTGTAATAAAGTTCTTCATAATACTCCCCCTTTGGCGGCAACTTGCCGATACAATTTATATTAACATATTTTGAGATATATTTCAAGCGATAATTGCCAACAATAATCGCTATCGAATTACATTTGAGAATAAAAATTTCGGTGTGATTTTTGCCCTTTGCCGACAATTGACAACAAAGGCACAAACAAGTATAATCTTGTTGAAAAATATCACCAAAAAAATTTAAGCTGCGTGCCGCACGAAACCTGCCTTGCGGCTTGAATACGGAGAAAATATGTTAGATAAAAAAACCGATGCGCTGTTGCGGCGGCTTAATCAGTTGGCGCCCTGCGGATACACCGTGCTATCGACAGAGGAAATAGTTGAAGGCGCCAGCGAACTTGCCAACCTTAGCGACAAAACGCTTTCGTCGGCGTTAACCTACCTGAAACAAAACGACTACGTGGACGTGAAGTATCGCGACAAGGACGAAATTTGCCTGTGCATGACGTTGAAGGCGGAATCGTACCTTGAAGGGGAAAAGGAACTTCCTGCAAAGACAAAACTTGCAGGCACCCAATTGGGATTGCTACTTACGTTGGTTTTCGGCGCGGCGTTTGTTGGAGCATTTCTTGCGGGGCTACTGCTAAAAATGCTGTAAAAAAACGAGCAATCTTCAATTTGACCGCACGTGGCGAAAAAAACCAACTACAATGAACCTGATGCATTTTTGCTTGCAAATTAGCGTTTGCTAACCGACGCAAAGCAAAAGTAAAAACAACGAACAAGCCGCCATGGCCTGACCGATTAAACGATAGAGGGAAAATATGCTTGACAAAAAAGAAGTTGCGGTAATGAAAGCCGTTTACGAAGCTTGCAAAAACAACAACGACTGCACGATAATATCCGACGAAAGAATTATTCAGAACACGCCGGAAAAATTTAAGCTTGACGATGCCGCAATTGACGTGATTTTGAAACAGTTGGAATACGACGGTTACTTTGAGTGTACCAAATCGACAAAAAAGGGACAAACGGTAAATGTTATTACCTTGAAACAGAAAGGCAAAGCTTTTAGCCGAGAGCTAATTCAACGGAGAAGAGAGCTAATCAACACCATGATGTGGCGCGTGATTTTTGCCGCGTTGGGTGCCGTTGTGGCTCTTGTTGTCAACAAATTGTTGGGAGGATAAACCTTAAAACGTTTATTGCCCTAATAAACCCTAAAAAAAATTACTAATATTGACAAACGAAACGGTGCAAGGATACGTTGTGTATCTTTGCACCGCTTTTAATTATTGTACAACTAATTGCGTTTTCCGCTTTTACCGTTGATATCCACCCCGTGCCATTAGCCGCCTTATTATTCTGTCATTAGCTACAGCACTAATCGAGATTACTGTTTTTTAGCCTTTTTGAGAACGTACTTTAACAAAAACCACAGCAGCACCAACGCTTGAAGTGCGGCACCCACGAGATAAATTAGCCAAGACATCTTTTGCACGGCAAGCAATTTGTGCATGAGAATACACAACGTCCACACAAGGGTGGACACGGCTATGGTACAATGCCAAATTTTGCCCCACAAACAGCAAAAGACCAATGCAACGATAGACGCAACGGGCAATGCCGTGAGATAGCAATAGGCGGCAACTTGGTTGGCTTCTGGATTGATTAACAGCCACACGACCATTACGATGGTGGCAACGAGAAAAACCAGCCCCACAGACAGCAAAGTAACAAGTAGGTGCTTGGCAGCGACGTTCTTTCCGTGCGGCACCACGGTTAATGCGTGCTGTTCGTGCTCGGCAAAGAAATCGTCAACCTTTACTCCGTACATATCGGCAATTTGCTTTAGCACTATTACGTCCGGAATGGATTCACCCCTTTCCCATTTGCTAACAGCCTTGTCGCTGTAGTTAAGCTTTGAGGCAAGTTCTTGCTGGGTGAGCCCTGCACTTTTGCGTAGACTAACTAAATTTTCAGCTATGATAGTTTTTAATTCTTTCATAAAAATTACCGTTTGGTTGCACGCATTGCTTTGATAAAAAGCAAACTTAATTTGCGTGCAATATTTGCTATTGATATTGTAACATCTATTTGATTTTATTGCAAGCATATTAAAGAATACTGAATTTTTCTCTCTACCGACGGTAGAATTTGAAAATTCTACTCTACCACGACGATAATAAAGCGTAGATTTTTTACAAGCAAGAGTAGGTAAACTTTTTTGATGCGCTGCGATATAATACTTTCGTGTTTGAGGCACGACTGAACGAAAGAAATTGCTGCCGTGCAACATTGAATTGCAAAAAGTGTAATGCGGCGGAGCAAATACCGATAATATAACGATAATTAAAACCAAAACGGAGGTACGAGATGTACGTAATATCGTGTGAATCGACCATTGATTTACCGAGAGAATACGTGGAGGCACGCAACTGCCCCACAATTAAATACAGCTACTTTGACGGCGACGTAGAACACGTTGACGACATGAACGCAAGTGACGAGCATATGGAGGAATTTTACGCCATGCTGAAAACCAGCAAACCGACGACTTCGCTAATTTGCTCGGAAAAATACGTTGAATACTTTGAAAGCTTTTTGGCAGAAGGAAAGGACGTGTTGCACATTGCCTTTGGCAGCGGAATGTCGCAATCAGTTCACAATGCGTGCGTTGCGCGCGATCAACTGCTGGAAAAATATCCCTACAGAAAACTTGAAGTAATTGACTCCACTTGTAGCTCGGCAGGATACGGCTTGCTTGTTGACGATGCGTTGGACATGAGAGATGAAGGCGCATCCTTTGACGAAATTGCGAACTTTGCAAAAAATAATTGTCACAAGCTCCACCATCAATTCTTTTCGACTGATCTTTCGTATTTTAGAAAAAGCGGAAGAGTTTCCGGCACGGCTGCTTTTATCGGCTCCATTTTGGGTATTTGCCCGTCAATGAGGTTGAATTACGACGGCAAAATAATTGCTTACAGTAACAGCTTGGGCAAAAAGAAAGCCTTGAAATACTGCCTGTCGGAAGTATCCAAGCACATTGAAAAGGGGCAAAACTACGACAAGAAAATGTTTATTTGCCATTCTAACTGTGTAGATACCGCGCTAACGCTAAAAGAGGAATTACAAAAAGCCTATCCGAAAGCAAAGGACATGCGCATTGTGAACATAGGCCCCATCATCGCCTGCCATTGCGGTCCCGGAACCGTTGCCGTCTTCTTTTGGGGAGATGAACGCCCTCAATGAAAGAGCAAAACTTAAAAAGTTAAGTACATAGGCACGATGGCACCGATATTTGCCTTGATGGTTCTGCTCGCCGTCGTTTGTAAATGCAACGACAACGTTAAAAACTTTGCCAATTTGTAATACCGATTATATCCCTTGCGACAGCCATGTTGATTTTCGCTGCATAGCAACGATTTGTTATTTACAACACAAAAGCACCATAAAGCTTAACGCTTGGGTGCTTTTTTTTTCTTTGTTGCTTACTACTTTAATACCGACAATTAGCCGCGTTATTTGGAAGAAAGTTTGTTGTAGATTGCAATTTGAGCAAAATGCAATTTTGTGAGGGGATTTGGCTTGGTTGCGGGATATACCCAATAGGTATCCTTACCGTCGTAAAGGTCGATGGCATCGCCCCTGCCCTTGAAATCGTACTCGATGTGCACAGAACTCATGCTGACACCGTCGCGGTGAAGAGTGAACACTTCGCCGTTGGAATTGCCGTCAACGTTTCCGCTAACGGTAAAGCCGCTTTCGTCGTGAACCATTTTAGCCTTGCAAGGATAGCGAACGAACCCCTTGCCAAAGCTGACGAGCTTTTCGACGAAGACGTCGTCTTCAAAACGATAGGTTCCTTCGTCAACTTGCTTTTTGACATTGGCATACTCCCAATCGTACCACTCTGTGGGGTCGGTAAAGATGTCGTTGCCGTCGTCGGCAATGAGCTGACCATACTCGTTCATAGTCCACGACTTTCCGCAAGAGGTGCACCACAATTTGGTTCCTTTGCTGTCCATTACGTGTTCCTTGTGGCAATGCGGACATTGATAGAGAACGCGATGAATATTTTCGGCACGCTTTTTGCAAGTTATCTTAATTTTGTTTTCCAACTGCCAGTGATAGTCGTTACAAACAAACAAGTCTTCGATCCTCTTTTGAATTTCTTCGGCGGAAAGAGTGTTGACTTCCTCTTGGGTTACTACTTGCGTGAACTCTCCCTCGATGGGAACGTTGCGATAGGGATGCTTGCACCATTGCGGCGAACGCAAAAAGGCTCCGTGCATTACAAATACCACAACAGGGCATTTACACAACTTGGCAAGCTTGCCAAGAGCCTTGTCGATGGGTTCGTTTTTGCCTATCAACGAAAAACGCGCCTCGGGGAAAAAGGTGCAGTTTACCTTGAGATTCTTAATTGAATAGGCAATGTTGCGCACGGGGGCAATTTCGTTTGTAAACTTGTGCTTGTAGATTGCGCCGATGGAACGCATAAGCCAGTTGCGACCAACGCACTCTTCAATTGATACAACCCACGTGGTACGCGTTTTGGCTGCGCGATTGACCATGGGGAAATCGGCAAAGGATGCGTGATTGGCAATTACCAAATAGGGAGCTTTGAGCCCTTCGCAATTGTTGTACTTGATTTTCGTTTTTGTTCCACAAAAATAAAAAGCTTCGATGAGCCTTTCCAAACCGTACCAAAAATAAGTTGGCTTTTTGGGTTTTAGCGTGGAATCTATTTTCTTTTCTTTCATTTTGTTTTCTCCGTTTTTTGTTTTGGGACTGAGCAAAAGAGCACGGAAGCACCTTTGCACTCAACCCATTATACCATAACCGCACGAATAAAGGCAACAATATTAAACATTTATTTAGTGTTTATATTAAACTTTTGTTTATTATTTGCCAAAAGGCATGCAGTTTTCATTAAGACTCTCATCGGGAAAGACCTAAAGTTTTCATTATGCCTATCATGTTTGTTATTGCTTCGGGAAAGACTTACAGTTTAAAATTAAGCTCTTACTTCTCGCAGCCTTCATTAGTACTCGCAAAAGCCGCAGTTGTTAATTAGTACTCCCATGACTTCCACTTGCCGTTAGCATTATTGCAGTATGCCGCGGCTACTGAACAAAATAATAGAGTTGCTCTTTTATCGAAAGAACAACTCTTAATAATAGTTTGTGATATGCACTTGCCAAGCTTGCAGTTGTACGCCGCAAAACACAATGCAGCAAAGCAATCGTTGTGACGGCAAAATCGTGCCGTAACAGCGCAAACGAATATTATAGCCGATACATTCAGCAATTGTTGGTGTCAAAACAAATCGTAATGCCTTCTGTTCAATGCTACCTTGTGACGGCACAGCAAAGGTATGCTGTGCGACTGCACCATTTACAATTGCAACGGATCAAAGTCAACTGTGGATGGGGTAATATCCACGCCAACTAACGCAAAGCGTTACTACGGTCGTGACAGGTGAGATACAAAATTTGCGTTTTGATTGACAACTTGCGAAGCAATTGAACGCAACGGGCAAAGTTTTCTTCGTCAAAATTGACCATTGCATCGTCGATAATCATGAAGGGGACGTTTCCGTCGTAAAGCAATTCCGACAAGGCAATGCGGAAACAAAGCAAAGTAATTTCTCTAATGCCTCGCGAAAATGCAAACATGCCATTGGTTTGTCCGTTTTGCTGAATTCTGATAGTAAACTCCGTATCGAG
>CAYYTD010000008.1:0-22130 GCA_964474475.1 uncultured Oscillospiraceae bacterium
GGAAACGCGACGTTCAATTTGAAATATTTTTATAAGGAGAAATAATATGAAAAAGACTTTGAAACTTGTGCTTTTAATGGTTTTGATGTTTGCACTGGCAGCGTGTACGCTCGTTGCATGCAGCCAAGCCGAAGTTAAAGGTATCAAAATCGAAGGCGCAACCACCGAGTTCAAAGTAGGCGAAGCTTTCAGCCACAGCGGCCTCAAAATTTCGGCAGTTTACTCCGACGGCACCGTTGAACAAATTGCTGACGTTTTGGTAGACGACTCCGCCGTAGACGCCTCCAAAGCAGGCACCTATACCATCAAGGTAACGGTAGTTGCAGGCGGCGCAGCATGGGAAGGCACCTACGACGTATTGTACACCGTCGGTTCCCACGCACACACCTTTGGCGAATGGACCGTGGGCGCACAAGCTACGTGTGATGCAAACGGTTACGAACAACGCGTTTGCGCATGCGGCGCAATCGAAAAGGAAGTAATTTACGCAAAAGGTCACACCTTTGGCGAACTCATTGCTCCTGTTGCTCCCACTTGCGTAAGGGACGGCGTTGCCGCTCACTACGAATGCAGCGAATGCCACAAGATTTTCAACGTTAACAAAATACAAGTTGGGGCAGAAGCGCTCGTTATTGCCAAAACGGAACAACACGTGTACGGCAATTGGACGATTGTAGAACCCACTTGCACGGCGGCTGGCCTCAAGTATCGCAACTGCCTTGGTTGCGGCAAAGCCGAAACTGCCGAAATCCCCGCAGCA
Source organism: uncultured Oscillospiraceae bacterium (assembly GCA_964474475.1). Classification (GTDB taxonomy): domain Bacteria; phylum Bacillota; class Clostridia; order Christensenellales; family CAG-314; genus Fimimonas. The sequence goes on from CAYYTD010000008.1 coordinate 761, forward strand.
GGTCACGCTCTTGGTTCTATCATTGCCGAAGTTCCCGCAACTTGCAGCAAAGCAGGCGTAAAGGCTCACTATCAATGCTCCAAGTGCCTTGTTCTGTTCGACGAAGCACTTCAAGAAACCACCGCTAAGGCTCTTGCAATTAAAGCTGATGCAAGCAAGCACGGCATCAACCTCAAGTTCGTTGCCAAGGTGGAACCCACCTGTGAAGAAAAGGGCTTTGCAGCTCACTACGAATGTGCCGATTGCGGCGAAGGTTACTTCGATTACGACCGCAAGCCGGTAGAAAAGGAAACGCTCGAAATTGCCGCACTCGGTCACGAATACGGCGACATCATTGCCAAAGTAGATTCTACTTGCTGTCTTGAAGGTAAAGCGGCTCACTACATCTGCTCCGTTTGCCACGAATTCTTCACCGAAGGAAAGGTTAAAACAACCGAAGCAGCTCTTGTAATTGCCAAAAAGCCTCACAACATCGTCAAGACGGATTACCAACAAGGTTCCGTGTGGTATCACAAGGAAGTTTGTACGCTTGCAGGCTGCACCGATACGTCGGTTGCAATGGACGAAGCAATCGAAATGGTCACCATCGCCGACTTGCGCAACAAGACGAAGGCAGAAAGCCTTGAAAAAACCATCATCAACATCGAAGGCGTTGTGGTAGGCTTTGGTCAACCCAACCTTAAACCCACCAGCTCTGACAACGGCAAGATGCGCGGCGTTTACATTTCCGACGGAACAAACGTAATAGCTTTGCTCTTCGATTACGGCGATGAAAGCTCCATTAACGTAAACAACATCAAGCAAGACGGCGGCGTGTTCTCTATTGGCGGCACGGCAGTTAAGGTTGGCGACACCATCCTTCTCCGCAATGTTAAGGTTGGTTCGGCTCACTCTACCGACGAAGTTTGCAAGTCCGTAACGCTGCAAAGTGATTCTGTCGGCGCAATCGGCGCAACTTGGACGGATATCACCGCAAAAGGATGGTTCACCCCCAACACGCGTTACACTCGCACAACCAACAGCAAGTTGTCCGACTACGGCGCAACGGAAATTGTCAAGATCGTTGCCACCATCGACAACCCCATTTACTTCATTCAATACAACAGCTCCAGCGTCAAGAAGAACGTAATTGCCATTGCATTCCTTGGCGAAGATGGCAAAGATCCTACTTCTACCGACGTTAACCAAGCAGCCATTGGCAGCAAATACCGTGTTGTTGGTGAAAGAATTCACTACACGATGCTCAACCTTGGCGAAGACTTTGTTACCAGCACCTTTGGCGCAACCATCAAGAACGGCAAGGTTACCGGCACCACGGCAGATGCAACCATCGGTTTGCACGCATTCGTTGGTACATTCTACGGCGTTTACCAATATGCCAGTAGCGGTTCGGCAACATCTCCCTCCTACGCAAGCTTGATCATGCTCCGCGCAGGTATGGACCTTGTGCCCATGTCCTCCCTCGAAGGCATTACGGAAGTTGCCGAAGTTCCTACAACTTGCACAAGCAAAGGAACGGCAGCTCACTGGACTCTTGGCGGAAAGCTTTACAACGAATTCGGCAAGGAAGTTACTGCCGAAAGCCTTGAAATTGACAAGATCCCCCACAGCTACGGCGAAGTAGTTAACGGCACTCCTGCAACATGCAATAACCAGGGCAAAAAAGACCACTACGTTTGCAGCGGATGTAACGGAATATTTGTCCTTGAAAACGAACAATACGTTTCCGTCACGGCCGACGACATTGTGATTGCCAAACTTGCCCACACTCCGCAAGGCTACAATCACGTTTGCAGCGAATGCGGCGAGCCGCAAGCCATTACATCCATAAAGGATGCAATCGAACAGGGCAAAGACGGCGACGAGGTTAAAATTGTCGGTCAAGTAGTTGCAAAATACACCAAAAACAGCTATCAGGGTATTTACATTGCCAACGGCGAATACGCTATTCAATTGTACGGTATTAGTGAAACCGAAAGTTTCACCATTGCAGTAGGAGACGTGATTGTTGTTACAGGTCCTCTTTCTTATTACAAGAATGGCAGATGCCTTGAAATTGCAAGACCTAAAGCCGACGACGTGGAAAAATGCACTGACCCGGCGTTGATTCCGACGGAATACGTTGCACCCGTTGCATATACCTTTGATGCAACAACGTGGACATCTCTCACGTCTTCCGAAAAATGTGCCGACAACCTTGTTACCAACCGCTTGATTACCATTGTGGGCGTTGTAAAGACCAAGGGTGCCAGCCCCGTCATTACCGTAGACGGCGTTGACGTTAAAGTGTACACCAACAGCAACAAGGATTCCGCAGCAATCATCAACGCAATTAATGCTTACGACGTTGGCGACAAGATTTCCGTTACCGGTATCGTAGGTTCTTACAACGGAAGTACGCAAATTATTTGCCCGCAAGAGTCGCAAGTTGTGCCTCTCACCCAAAAGGAAAAAAATCAAAAGGTTTTGGACCAAGTCATTGCCGAATACAACGGTAAAAAGCTTTACAGTAAAATTGTGCTGCCTTCCAGAACCGCCGAAGGTATAAGAATTTACTGGGATCAAAGTACTCTTACTTACGCGGCGAACAACTTTAGTTGGCAAACAGACTGCTCCACCGGGAACGGATATGAAATGACGACATCGCTCCGCTTTGACGCTCCGAGTGAGAATATTACCGTAACCTTTACCATAGAGGTGTTTTTGCTGTCCGAGCTTGGCGGAGACGGAACGGACAAGGTTACCGGAACGTTGACCATGACTGCCTACCCCGAAAATGTAAAAGTAGCTACCAAGGTAGCAACGATTTCGTTTGCAGACAAAACCAACAGAACGGCGTTTTCTACAAGTGAACAAACGTGGGTGATGGATGGTATTACGTTCGTCAACAATAAACATAAGAGTACAAGTAATGTAGCGGACTTTGCTAATCCGGTAAGATGCTATCAAAATTCGTACTTCTCGATTAGCTATGGTGAAAACATTTGTAAGGTAGTTATTACGTGCGAAAGCGGAAAGGTGTTGAGCGTAAGTAAAGACAAACTTAATGGCGTAAGTGGTACGGCTAACGGCGCAGTGGTCACTTTTGAAGGATTGGATAGTAAAACTGTCACCCTGGATCATACCGACACAACCGGATTGAGTGCCCAAGTAAGAATTATGAGCATTGACGTTTATGTAATGAGATAGTGTTGACTGCGTTGCTTGCAAGGTAATTGCTTGCAACAACAAAGCAAAACCGCAGGTGACGGTGGCAAAGTTGCCAAGTTGACGGCGGAAAAGCTCAACCAAACAACAAAACATCAACGAGAGGCAAGCCCTTTGCGGCGTGCCTCTCGTTTTGTTTAAGCGTATTTACTGTAATTGAATTTACGCAAGTAAACTTAATTGTTTTGACCAAACGCATTTGTTTTGGCTAACCGCAACTGTGATTGAGCGCACTTGCCTTGATTAAACTTGCCGACTAGTTTTAATTAGATACGTTTGTTTTGATTAAATACATTTATTACAATTAAGTTCACTTGCTGTAATTAAATACATTTATTTTAATTAAGCGCGATTGCTTTGATTAAAGGCTTTTGTTTTGACCAAACCTGCTTGCTTGTTTTGGTTAAGTACGGTTTGCTTGTCAAAAGGAAAATTTTTGCCCTGCAAAAACGCTTGCAAATATTTTGGCGTTGGTATATAATACTATGGCACCAAGTAGGCGCACAACCTTGTTGCAACCGCCAAGTTGCAACCAGACAGACCACAAGGAGGTATTAGTTATGAACAGTTACGAATTGTTGTACATTATCAACAACGACCTTGCCGATGAAGCTAAGGAAGCACTTATTGCCAAGCTCAACGCAGTCGTTACGGATAACGGCGGCACTATCGACGACGTGGACAAGTGGGGAACTCGCAAACTTGCTTACCCCATCAACTTCAAAAACGAAGGTTACTACGTCCTCGTTAATTTTACCGCACAAGCAACTCTTCCTGCCGAGCTGGAACGTATCATGCGCATCACGGATAGCGTAATGCGTTTTATGATTGTTAAAAAGTAGTGGGAGGACGAGATGAACAAGGTATTTTTGATTGGAAGATTAACTCAAGATCCGCAAGCTTCCACGCTGGAATCTGGACACAGTTACTGCCGTTTTTCGATTGCCGTTAACCGCAACTACACTTCGCGTGACGGCGAAAACAAGGCAGACTTCATCAACATCATCACTTGGGACGGACTTGCACAAAACTGCGTTAAGTATCTTGCAAAGGGCAGCCAAGTTGCCGTGACGGGTAGCATCCAGACTGGTAGCTACGAACGCGACGGCGTTAGACGCCAAACCTTTGACATCCGTGCAGATCAAGTTGAGTTTTTGTCCCGCGCCGGCGCAAATACCGCCGCGCCTTCGGCACAGTCGCGCGATCAGTCCATTTCCGAACTTAAGGAAGTGACCACCGATGACGACGACATGCCATTTTAATAAGGAGATAGGATAATGGAAAACAAAGAATTCAAGAGGCCTATGAGAAAGCCCGCTCGCCGCAAAGTTTGCAATTTCTGCGTTGAAAAATCGGAATACATCGATTACAAAGACGTTGCAAAACTTAAAAAGTACATGGCTGAAAGCGGCAAAATTCTTCCCCGTCGTATGACCGGCGTTTGCGCTCGTCACCAAAGGGAACTTGCCGTTGCTATTAAGCGCGCTCGCCAAATGGCTCTCATTCCGTACGTTGCCGACTAATTGCGCACGCACAACACGCATCACTTTTGTGGTGCGTTTTTCTTTTATTTAATATTTTTGCAAATTTTGCCGCCAAAGCTTTGCACTTTTGGCGGCTTGTGGTACAATAGACGAAATATTTAGGAAATTTTACCTTTATGGACGTAAAACAAATACTACAACAAAACGGATTTCGCTTTAACAAGCAGTTTGGCCAAAACTTTTTGACGGACGAAGCGTTGCTTGCCGACATCGTGCAGGACGCGCAAATTTGCGGCGGCACCGTGCTGGAAGTGGGTGCAGGAGCAGGCACCCTTACCCGTGCGCTTTCTGCCGCTGCGGACAGGGTTATTGCCTTCGAAATTGACAGGAATCTTGAAAAAATTCTTGCCATTACCCTTGCCGACTGCCCCAACGTGGAAGTGGTGATGGGGGACGTGATGCGCCGCAAGGTTGCCGACGTGGAAAATATCTGCGGCGGAGCTTACCGCATGGTGGCAAACATTCCTTACTACATTACTACGCCGCTAATAATGAACTTTGTGGAGCAAAGTGCGTTGTTGCAATCGCTTACGCTAACGGTGCAAAAGGAAGTTGCCCTGCGCCTTGCCGCAAGCCCGTCCACCAAGGACTACGGAGCCATTACGGTGGGCGTTAACGCCGTTGCCGACGTGCAAATTACGCGCATTTTGCCGCGCGATCTGTTTTACCCTGCACCCAACGTGGATAGTGCAGTGGTTCGCATCGACATGCGCCGCGACAAATTTGCCATTGCCGACCACGCACACTTCCGCAAGACGGTGCGTGTGGCGTTTGCAATGCGCCGCAAGACGCTTGTCAACAACCTAATGGTAGGCTTCAAAATTGACCGAAACACCGCCGAAACAGCCCTTGGCGCCCTCAATTTGCCCCTTTCCTGCCGCGGCGAACAACTTTCCGTGCAGCAATTTGTGCGGTTGGATGCGCAACTGGTGGCAATGGGAATAGCGTAGCGAACCTTGTGGGGTGGCTAATTTTTGCAACAGTCGCAGCGACACGACAACAGCAACCGCAAAATGCGATACAAGAACGACTGCAATACGGCAAAAATTGCGGAAATATATAAAAAAGCCGTTGCGTAATAATTAAAGCCTTTGCAACGCTGCCGAAAAGTGGCAACGCTGATTGCCTTTTGGCAGTTTGTGTGAACGAACTGCTTTGAAAACAGTGTTAGGATGACGAATATGAACTTGGACAGGACAAAAAAATATGCACTTGCCGTTTCGGGCGGAGTGGACTCGATGGTGATGCTTCATCGCTTTGCCACCGAGCTTGCTGGCGTGGAATTTTTCGTTATTACGGTCAACCACGGCATTCGCCCCGATGCCGAGGAGGACTGCCGTTTGGTGAGCGATTATTGCCACAAGTTGGGGGTGGAGTGTCAAATTCATCGCATAAACGTGCCGCAATTTTGCAAGCAGAACAAGGTATCGGAAGAAACGGGCGCACGAATTTTGCGTTACGGCATTTTGGAAAAAGCCGATTGCGACTTCGTGTGCTTGGCGCACCATGCAGGGGACAACGCCGAAACGGTGCTTATGCACGTTTTTAGGGGGTGCGGAGCGGAAGGCGCAGTGGGCATTCGCCCTTGCAACGGCAAGTACGTTAGGCCCATGTTGGAAATGACTCGTGAGCAAATAGAGCAATACGCCGCCGAGCACAACGTGCCTTTTGCCACCGACAGCACCAATGCCGACTTGACTATTCGCCGAAATTTTATTCGCAACAAAATTATGCCCCTCATTAAGGAAATTGTGCCGTCGGCAGAGCAAAATATTGAGCGTTTTGCACAAAATATTGCCGCCGACAACGATTTTTTGAACGATTTGGCGGACATTTCGCAAGTGACCTTTGGCAACGACAGTGCAAGCATACCGTGTGAGTTGTTGCTTCAACCCACGCCCATTGCTTACCGCGTGATTAGAAAGGTTTTTGCCCGTTTGGGAGTGCATTACGACGTTGAAAGCAGCCATCTTAAAGCCATTTGCGCCATTGCGGCAAAAAACGGCGGCAAAGCAACCGACCTGCCCTTTGGCTATGTTGCCGTTAACGACTACGGCAAAGTGACCATCGAGCAGCAAAGCCTTTCCGAGCGGACGGAGTTTTGCTTCCCCTTTAAGACGGGCGTTACGCAAACCCCCTTTGGCAAGGTGGAAATTAGCAAAGCAAAGCTGGGCGGTGCGCTTAGGGTGGATTTGAACAAAATTCCATCTACGGCGGTTTTGAGAAACGCGCGACCTGGCGACGTTTTTACCAAGTTTGGCGGTGGCACAAAGCCGCTCAACAGGTATTTGATTGACAAAAAAATACCCGCTCGCAGGCGCAACGGTTTGTGCGTGATTGCGGTGGGCAATGTGGTTCTTGCCATTTGCGCTGTGGAAATTGCCGATTCCGTTAAGGTTGCGGAAGGCTCGGACGTTTGGTACGTTAAGTACACGTCTCCCTTGATGCCCACGCAAAGCGGTAAATAAATTTGTGCAAAATGCAAGCGGCGATAGCTTGCAACTTAATTTCGATCTCGTTTGCAAGCGCTTGGGAGCGGTCTGTGAAACTGCCATTGCGGGCGCAAGCAAAAGTATAAAAAATTTACAAGGAGAAAACTAAAATGCAGCACGACGACATGATACAGGAAGTTTTGGTATCGGAAGAGCAGATTTCTGCCCGTATTAAGGAGCTTGGCAAGCAAATAACCCAAGACTACAAGGGCAAAGATTTGCTTGTGATTGGCGTACTTAAAGGGGCGTGGGTATATCTTGCCGATTTGATGAGAGAAGTGGACGTAAACGTTCAAGTTGACTTTATGACCGTTTCGAGCTACGGAACGGGAACGACCACGAGCGGCAGCATAACCATTTTGAAGGATTTGACGGTGGACTGCGCAGGCAGGGATATACTTATCGTGGAAGACATTGTGGACAGTGGCATTACCCTTTCGCGCCTTAAGGAAGTTTTGCAGGCTCGCAATGCCAAAAGCGTGGAAGTTAGCACGCTGCTTTCCAAACCGTCGCGCAGGCAGGTGGAAGTTGACGTAAAGTACATTGGGTTTGAAATTCCCGACAAATTTGTAATTGGATACGGCTTGGACTTTGTTGACAGATACCGCACTCTTAGGGACGTGTGTGTGCTTAAGCCGGAAGCCTACAAATAAAATTTGAAAATTATTTGCCATTTGGCTGGTTTGCTTGCGGAAAACGTGCAAATTGACCGAGTGCAAAAAAATAATAGTAAAATAAGAGCCGAAACGTGCAAATGGTGCGTTTCGGCTTTTTGTTTGCGTGGCAATGGCGAGTTTGGTCGTACGGCAGTGGCGATTTTGATGGCGCACTGGTCGGCAATTTTATTCTTGCGGCAGGGCGTCGGCGTTTTGTTAGTATTACAAAATCGAGTTTGTGCGGCAACGATTTTTTATTATTGTGGCAATGGAAACTGTTTTATGCGTGACGAAAGAGTGTGTTGCTCGTGCGGAAAATGATGGCAATGCGCTTAAAGCGGGGCCAAAAGGCATCGTTATCGGTCAGTTTTGCGTTAATTTTACAACGCTGTTGAGCAGTCGGCGCGGCAGGTCTTCGTTTTGACGGTAAATGTCGGCAAAGGCGGCGTAAGGAAAGGGGTGCGGAAGGTCGTCGCTGCCCACTTCGATGGTGAATGAGGGAATTTTGAGCCTTTCGATGCACCAGTCTTTGTATCCGCCAACGCTTGCAGGGGTCGCCTTTACGGAGTAGCCCGTGTGCGAGGCAATGGCGTTTGCAAGTTTTTCATCCCTTGCGGCGGCGGCACCCGTTTGCCCGAATTGCCAGTAAATCTCTTCACCCTTCAAGTGGTAGCTAACCGTGGCAAGGGGTTTTATTCGCAAAGTAAATTCCATTAGCGCACGGCTTTCAGCTTCGCTGAAAGGGCTCGGTCCTACGTAATTTGTCGGCGCAGGCGAAAACACGTTGGAAGAGCCTTCGCCCCAATGCGCATCGAAATTGACGTTCAAGTCGACACAGTTGGCGTTGGCTTTCCACAGCGAAAAATCTGTTGAGCCGCCGTTGACGGCAATCAGGTTTTGTTTTACGTCGTCGCTTTGGACAAAATCAACGCCCTCTTGGCACAGCCTTACACCGTCCGGGTTGGACATGGGCACAAAATAGATGCCGCCGTCCAACTTCAAATTGGGGTTTTTAATTAAGTATTTTGCCAAGCACAGGGCAAGCAACGCCGTTAAATGCTCCCTTGCGTGAATGGCGGCTTGCACGATGAGATACTTTCCGTTCTTTTTGCCGACGAAAAAGTACGGAATTCGTTGTTTTAGGTGGCTTTCGCCCACGACGCCCGTTTCAACGCCGTATCGGCAAATGCGCTCCGTTTCGTCAAGCAGGTTTGCATAAGTAAACAAACGCTTCTCCTAACGGAATTGTATTGCTCTACTTGCGTATATATGCTTAAAATATAACGCCGATACAACACAATGTGGCGGAGAAATGCGCATCAGTCCCTTGATGTACTCCTTCTTGCCAATGTAACCGCAAAAGCGTTGACATTATTCGCAGATTTGGTATAATTTCTTTGTATACACAGCAACGTTGCAGTTAAAAATAATTTGCAAGCAGGAGTAACGCAAGATGTTGTTAGATTTACTCACACATCCGCTATACGTTCGCATTCGCCTTGACCTTACCGCCAAGGCAATTCGTCGCACGGCAAAACGGGTTTGGGAAAAGGTTAACCTTGTTGCTGCCGTTTGCTTATACGTGCTGTGCAATACCTGGCTTATCAGTATGCTGGGGGTTAAAACTCCCGTCGGAGCGGACGTTTCGCCCGTGTTGCTTTTGGGTTCCAAAATGCTTTGTTCCGATGCGGTATTTTCGGCAATTGCCTTTACGCAAAGAATAAACGTAACGGCAATTTTGTGCCTTGTAATTACCGTGTGCGTGTTGATTGCGGCAAAGGCAACGGAAGATTGCGTGGCATCTGCAACGATTGCCAAGCGCAGAATTTGCGAAGAACGCGAACCCAATTCCTTCGTTGCGTGCAAGCGCTCTTGCTATCGCTTGCTTGCCCAATATAGATGCTAATTGAATAACAAACCCGTTCGCAGTCCGATTTTACGTCGGTTTGCGATACGGGCTTTTCGTCCGTTATTTGAACGAAACTATCCTTTGCATTGCGGCGTTGCCAATACGTTTGCGAAAGCCGCGTGTAATGGATTTGTCCATTGGTTTTGTAGCCTTTGCACAAGCCGACAGGGCGTTGCGTTTAGACAGCGGATTTTTTATATATACGACCAACTGCAAATATTTTCCGCCAAGCGGGACATAATTAGAAAATCGAAAGTTTATTTATTAGCAAATTATGACAATATGGTATTATCTCGGCGGCGCGTTTGCTGCGCTTGCCACGGTAGCAGTCGGAATAATAGTGCGCAAAAAAGCTCCGACCAAAATAAATTTGTGTTTCAAGGTGACGTCACTCGTGTTGTTGGCGGCGTTGTTTTTCCGCTACATGATTGCCGACGACAACCTGCGCAACATGAACTACCTCGAAGTGGGGCACGGATTTACCTCTTCGGCTTGGGTGCGCGTTGCTTTGTTTCAAGTGTGGCTTGCCTACGCAGTGGAAGTTTTGTGCATCATTTCTTCCTTTTTCAAGGTAAAAACCGTTTCGGCAATTGCGGCGTTTTTCGTTTTGCCCGTGTCCGTTGCCAACTATGCCTTGTTGTTCAACCACGTGTTGGCAATTTGCGGAGAGACGGCGGCTACGACCTTCAGTTTCCGTGCGATGCTCGTTGCCGTTGAAACGGGCGTGACTATCGGCTATGCCCTTTTGTACGCTTGGCAAAACAAAGATACGGTAATTTTGAGGGGCAAGGAATGGGCGTGGTTTGCGTTGGCTGTCGTAGGCATGGTGCTTGCTTCGATGCCCAGCTACGCAATGAGAATACTCATTAACGTTAACGACTGGGCGTACAGTCCTACCAAAGTCAATTTTTACCACCGCATGTGCTTGTACCCCATGGTAATCATTCCCGTGGTGCTGTACTTTGCGTTGAAGGACAAAACCTATCAAACCAAAATGCTCGCCTTGCTGTATTATTCTTGGCTGGGATTGTTGAACTTTTCGGCAGGTCATCGTTTTGCAGATTTCGTTGGAGAAGGTTGGGTTACGGCGTTGCCCTTGCACTTGTGTAACACTGCGTTGTACGTTACGCCTATATGCTTAACTTTCAAATTTAAAAAGCTGTTTTATTTTACCTACTTCATTAACGTATTGGGCGCATTTTTGGCTATGATAATGCCAAACTACGACAGCTCAACGTTGTTTTCGTCCAGCGTTATGCAGTTTTATTTGAGCCATTATCAAGCTTTCTTCATGCCCTTGCTTGTCGTGGGGCTTGGCATCTTCCGCCGCCCTCGTCGCAAAGAATTTACTTACAGTATGGTAGCATTTGCCATTTATTTTGTGTCCATGCTGATATTGAACGCTTGGTTTACCAACTACGACCCCACCGTGGACTACTTTTTCCTCAACAGCGATTTTATTGCGGAAAAATTCGGTGCTTGGGGGCAGGGACTGCGCAGAGTGGTGTGGACCTTCAATCTGGGAGGTTTATCCTTTACTTTTTACCCGATTTATCAAACGTTGTTCTTTTTGGTATACTTTGCGGCGGCGTTCGGCATGTGGTTCGTGTACGAGCTGGCGTACGGAGTGATTGTGGGTTGGCAGGATATTGCCGCTCGCAAAAAAGTAATCAAGGCAGACGAATTGGCGCTGCAAGTTAACCTTGCCGGCAGGAGCATAGAGGAGCCGATATATATGGAAAACACAAACAAGCTTATTTTTAAAAATCTTACCAAGCGCTACGGCAAAAGTGACGTTTACGCCGTTAAAGATGCCAATTTGGAAGTTGTCGGCGGCGAAATTTACGGCTTTTTGGGGCCTAACGGCGCAGGCAAATCTACTATTATCAAGAGCATAGTGGGCATTCAGACCATTACTGACGGCGCAATCGAGGTTTGCGGTTACGACGTGACCACGCAAAGCGTGCAAGCCAAGAGGCAAATAGGCTTTGTGCCCGACCATTACGCCTTGTACGAAAGGTTGACTGCTCGCGAATACATCAACTATATTGCCGACTTGTACGACGTAAGCCAAGCCGACCGCGATGAAAGGTTGGAAAGGTTTATTGAACTGTTCGAGTTCCGTTCGGCAATAGACCTTCCCATCAAAACCTATTCTCACGGAATGAAACAAAAGGTTACCATTATGTCGGCGCTGATACACAACCCAAAAGTTTGGATTTTGGACGAGCCGTTGACGGGATTGGACCCCAACAGCATTTATCAGGTAAAAGAGTGCATGAAACAGCACGCGGCGGAAGGGAATATCGTGTTCTTTTCTAGCCATATCATCGACGTAGTGGAACGCATTTGCGACAAAATTGCAATTATTCGCAAGGGTCAAATTCAGTGCGTAAAAGACGTGCATCAAATGGAAGCCGACGGCGAAAGTTTGGAAGAATTTTACATGAGCGTTATCAACGGGCACGACGTGGCACCCATTGCCGTAAAGGCGGAGGAAAGCGCCACATGAGCACTACAGCATTGCCAAAGTTGAAGACACTGGTGGCCATGCAATTGCAAGACAAAATCGATACGTCCTTTACCAAATCTAAACGGGGATGGATATTCAAAATCGTCTTTGCCGTTGTAAAGCCGGTAGTTGTTACGGCGTTGTTTTGGTTTGTGTTTTACTTGTGCAACATGCTTTCGGTATTTTCCTTTTCCGGAGTGTTGCCCGATACGCTGATAAGCACGCTGTTTACCGTGGTGCAGCTCATGTCCGTCATCACCTGCACGGTGGGGCTCACACGCGCCTTGTATCTCACGTCGGATAACAAAGTTTTGCTTACCTTGCCCGTTTCGCCGGAGAGTATTTTCTTTTCGAAGCTTATTCTTTACTATATTTTCGAAGTAAAAAAGAACGCTTTGCTCACCCTGCCCATGTTTGTGGCTTACGGCATTGTAAACGGCGCAATTTGGTACTACTACCCTTGGGTACTCGTTTGTTTTGTGCTGGTTTCCCTTTTGCCGGTGGCAATAGGCGCAGTGCTCAGCATTCCTGCGTTGTACGCAGCTACCTTCGTAAAAAATTTCAAATGGCTGCAAGCCGTGTTGGCAACCATCGCCATTGCGGCGGTAACGGTATTTTTGTTTTGGCTGGTCAACCAGCTTCCTCAAAATATCGACTTGATAGGTCAGTGGGGAAATATTTCCGCTGCCATTAACGGATTTTTGGACGACTTTGCCAAGAACTGGTTTGTGCCCTATTACTATGTAACGCTGATGATGGTTGGCGGTTCGGCACGAATTTCGGCAACGTTGTTCGGCGGGGATACTTTCGTAATTTTGGCTGCGTTTCTTGCAACCATGGCGGCGTTTCTAGTTGTGGCGTACTTCGTTGCAAGACCGTTATTTGTAAGCATGGCCTCCAAGCAGTTTGAGTTTGGCACTTCGGCAACCAAGCCTTGCGCAAACCAAAAGCACACCGTGGCGGCATCGGCATTTAGCGAATCGGCAAAAATGAGTTTTCGCAGTAGCCGATTCGTGTTGGAGTTGGTCGTTCAACTTGTGTTGCCCGCACTGTTGGTGTTCTTCCAATCCAAGCTGTATGCGGCAATGAACACTAGCTACTCCGGCGCAATAATGACGAGATGCTTTAGCGTGTTGGTTTTGGCAGTGACTACGTTGAGTTTCAACAATCAATACGCATCGGTGTACAGCCGAGAGGGCAACGCGCGCAACATCTTGAAAACGCGCCCGATAAAACCCGTGTACACGCTTTTGAGCCGTGTGTACATTAGGGCTATTGCATCTACACTGTCGGTAATCATGGCATCCGTTGCCTACGCAATGCAATCGCAAATAGGTTTTGCCGCGGCGGCGCTTATTGCCGTTGCAGTTTCGGCGTTGAGCCTTGCTCATTTGCTGTGGTCGGCGGAAATGGACTTGATGAATTCCCAAGCAGACCAATACGACACGGTGGGTTTGGAGTTCGATAACCCCAACGAGCGCAAAGCGTCGATTGTAGGGTTTATTTGCAGTTTGTTGCTGGTGGGCTTGCTGTATTTGTTCACCGACGGCGGCTTGACCGTGTCGCTTGTAAAGTGCGCTTTGGTATGTTTTGCGTTTTTGGGGGCAAGAATTTATCTGTTCCTAACGCGTGCCAAGCTGTATTTTGTGGAAAAGTAGGAGGAGGCAGACTTGAAAAAATCAACTGTTTTGCTTCTGTCCGTCGTATTTTTGGCAAGCATTTTAATTGTGGGCTTTTTTGGAATGAAAAGCCTGTCGTACAGAGAAGTTATCTACATCGACAAGATAGTTCCCACTAGCGTTCAACTGTCTACGGACGAAAAATGCTCGATAAAGCAGGACGAAAACGGCAAGTATTACATCCGCGTAACTTACGTGGAAGATATGGTAATCACGCTTAATTACTCAATCACACCGGAAAATAACACCTTTAACAACAAAACCAACATTAACATTACTAAATGCTCGGTAAACAACCCCAACGCTGTGGAAAGAGAGTTTGGCGCGGCGTTTAGAGTTCATCAAAAGTGCACCTTTACCATACGCGTAAGTGCGGCGGACAGAACGGGCGGAGCGTATTTCGATTTGGAAGTGTATTTGAAGTAAACAAAAAGAGGGTTATCCCTTGAATATAAACGTCGCAACTGCGGCAACTTTGCACAAGCGGTGAGTTTGTGCGGAAATAATACCAATAACCAAGGAGAATTGAAACCATGAAAAAGAAAATAGCACTCGTCATTTGTTTGGCGATAGCTCTTGCAAGTCTTTTTCCGTTGATTGTCGCGTGCAAAACGGAAAAACTGGTGGAAAGGCTGGAAATAATAGATCCCAAAACCGAAGCGGAAGTAGGTGAAGAGATAGATTACGACAGCATCAAAGTAAAAGTGTACTTCCAAGACGGTACGTCGAAGGAGGCTACTGTGTCGGCTTTGGGTGCAACCGTAGTTAAAGCCAACCTGTCGGCAGCAGGTAACACCTCTTACACCGTTTCTTACCAAGGCAAGTCGGTATCCGTTAACGTTACGGTGTCCGCTCCCAGAGTGGTTATCAAAACGGTAGAAGCCTTTACCGAGCCGGAATTTTACACCAACTACAAGCAGACGATTTCGTCAACCGAATCTTCAGTAGGGTTCAAAAACGTTGACGAAGTTTACGAAGTGGGCAACGTTAACAAATTCCTGTTCAAGCCGAGAATAGTCGGTTTTGACGCGGATGACAACAAACTGTCCACAACGGATGTGGCAACGGTGTGCAAAGTTTTCGTTAAAAACTCCGCCGAAGGCGAATACTCGGAACTTACAGGCGCCGACTTGACCTCTTTTGTAGAAATTGAGGACAACACTTACAAGTTTAGCGATGCCGCTCTTGGCAAATACGTCAAGTTGGAAGTGTCGTTGGACGAATCTCGGTACGACATTTCTGACGTGCTTGAAGTGCGCACGTTGACTTGCGAGTTTGTTGTGGTGGACGGCTACAATGCTTACGACCAATTCGGTTTGTCTGTTATGGATAACCACCACGCCTTTGCTTGGAAAGACCTCAAGGACAGACAGCTTGAAGCGGACGACAAAAAATTGAGCGAATACACCGACGTTAAAACGGTGGTACTGCACGCAAGCTTCACGCTTGACCCCAACAACCTTCCTGCACAGTACTTTTGGACGGAAAGCACGGACAGCTACCGCGTTGCGTACGATATGCTCGATGCAAGCGACCCGGATCTTAATTTGAAGGACAAGCTTGTCGGTTCGTTGCGTGACGGCACGGGCAGTGGCGAAGGATACTACGTTTTGGACGAAAACGGCGAACGCGTTGAGTACTGCAACATTCAAAAGGGTTTGTTTACTACCACGCAATGCAGTTTGAGCGGCAACTACAACTCCATCGAAGTTGGCAAAGATCGTGAAGACGGTCAACGCAACCTGTACACGGTAGTATCCAAGACGGGCGAAAGCACCAACGCTGCAAGCTTGAACTTGCCCGAATCTCACTGGTCTGTGTTCAAGTTTATTAAGTTGGCAGCCCAAGCAGATCAAAGCGTAAACCTTGGAATGAAAAACCTTTCTTTGACGGGTAATAGAACTAAGAGCGAGTCTTTGAACGGTCCCGGCGGCATGCTAATGGCAAACTGCTACGTGGACGAATTTAGCGTGAAAAATGTAAACGCTTACGGATTTTATACCAACATCGTTGGCGACGGTGCCGACGACGTTTCGAGAACAAACGCCAAAATTAACGTTTCCGACAGCAAATTTAATAACTCCTTCAGTAACATGATTTACGCTTGGAAAGGTCACATTACGGTAACCAACAGCGAAATGAAGGATGCAGGTGGCCCGTTGTTCTTGTTGGTAGACGGCGGCAGGCGTGACGGCACCGAGGGCGACAACGTAGGTCCCTCCTTGAAGGTGGACTCCGACAGCGTTCTTTCGTCATACACCACGGGTTCGGAAACCTGGTATGTCCGTTACAACGCACAATCGGCATTGGCGCAAATTAAGGCTTTGGACCTATTGTTTGCGGCAAACCAAATGGACGTAACGATGGAATATGTTAAGGAGGGCGACGAAATGCGCCCCGCAAAAGTTACCGAACTCAACAAAGGAGGCTCGTACATTAACGTAATTGCCCTTATGATTCCTCAACAAAGCAAAATATTCGAAGGCGACGGAGAGGGCGCAGGTTGGGCAACGTGCGGTCAAACTACTACCACGGGCGAAGGCAACGAAAACACCTTTTCCATGCACAACAGCGCCGTTACGGCATTGCGCGGATTTGCCGCAGTGAAAAAGGCGTTGAATAGGGCACCAGTTCTTCAAAGCGGCAACAACTACATGTGGACGGACAGCGAGCAATTGCTCAGTGCTTCGGCTTCGGCAATGATGTCCATGATGCAAGGAAAGACGACACCCATTACCGATACGGAAAAGCAAGCGTGGAACACGACTCACACCGACCTTATGTGCGTGTACTTGCGCGTTAACGAAGACGTCGCACCCGAAATTGGCGTAATTTTGGGAATAGACAGCCTTACCAAATAATTTTGGCAAAACAAAACAAAGACTAAACAATCGGCAGTTGCGTAACGCGCTGCCGATTTGCTTTGCGTTTTGTAAAAAATGTCCTATCAAGTTAATATCTTGCTTGCGTGATGGTTTTTGTTTGTTGACAATTCGGCGGTATTGTTCTACAATTAACCTTGCACACAATATTTGCCGAAAATAAGGCAGAAGTCAGGAGATAGTTATGGATAAAATTGCAGTAGAGCAAAAATGGAACAAACTTTGGCAAGAAAACAAGGTTTACAGTTTCGATCCGACCAAGGCGGACAACAAGTACTACGTGCTGGAAATGTTCAGTTACCCCAGCGGAGCAAAATTGCACATTGGGCATTGGTACAATTACGGCCTTACGGATAGTTTTGCACGTTATCAAATAATGAAAGGCAAAAACGTCTTTCAACCTATGGGTTTTGATGCCTTTGGACTTCCTGCCGAAAACTACGCAATTAAAACGGGCGTTCATCCGGAAGACAGCACGTTGCACAACATCGACGTGATGGAACAGCAACTAAAAAACATCGGTGCCATGTTCGATTGGGACCACGAAATTAAAACTTGCCTGCCCGATTACTACAAATGGACACAGTGGATATTCTGCCAGCTGTACAAGCACGGCCTTGCCTATCGCAAAAAGGCACCCGTCAATTGGTGCCCCAGTTGTAACACGGTGCTTGCAAACGAACAGGTTGTGGACGGCAAGTGTGAACGTTGCGACAGTCAAGTTGTTAAAAAGGACTTGACGCAATGGTTCTTTAAGATTACCGACTACGCCGAAGAGTTGATTAGCGGCTTGGACGGCCTCGATTGGCCGGAAAAAACCAAAGCAATGCAACGCAACTGGATAGGAAAATCCGTCGGCGGCGAAATAACCTTTGACCTTGCCGACGGCAGCGGAAGTTTTAACGTATTTACCACCCGTGCGGACACCTTGTTTGGCTGCACTTACGTCGTTTTGGCTCCCGAACACGAGCTTGTGGACAAAATTACCACGCCGGAGCATCGCGACGAGGTGGAGGCATACAAGCAAGAAGTTGCCAAGACAAACGAAATCGAACGTCTTTCTACCGCCAAAGAAAAAACAGGCGTGTTTACGGGTGCGTACGCCATTAACCCCATTAACGGAAGCAAAGTTGAGGTGTGGATTGGCGATTACGTGCTGGCAAGCTACGGTACGGGCGCGGTAATGGGTGTACCTTCGCACGACGAGCGCGACTACAAGTTTGCCGTTAAGCACGGCTTGGGCATTATTAGAGTAATCAAGGCGGCAAACGAAGGAGAAAACGATGATTTGCCCTACTGTTCCTACGGAATAATGACGAACAGCGGCGAATTTGACGGAATGACTTCCGAAGAGGGCCTCATAAAGGTAGTGGAAAAGCTTGCCGAAAAGGGCAAGGGCGAAATTAAAACCAACTACCGTTTGCGTGACTGGTTGGTATCTCGTCAGCGTTACTGGGGCGCACCCATCCCCATCATTTATTGCCCCCATTGCGGCGAAGTTTTGGACGAAAACCTGCCTGTAAAACTTCCTTACGACGTTGAGTTTACTCCCGACGGAACTAGCCCCCTTGCAAAGCATCACGATTTTATTCACAACGTAACCTGCCCCAAATGCGGTGCCCCCGCAACGAGAGAGGCGGACACGCTGGATACTTTTGTGTGCAGTAGTTGGTATTATTTGCGCTATCCCGATGCGCACAACGACCAAAACCCCTTTGACACCGCGTGGATAGACAAGATGTTGCCCGTAGACAAATACGTGGGCGGCGCCGAACACGCTTGCATGCATTTGTTGTACGCAAGATTCATCACCAAGGCGCTTAGGGATATGGGCTATTTGCACTTTGACGAGCCCTTCAAGTCTTTGGTTCACCAAGGTGTCATTTTGGGACCGGACGGCAACCGCATGAGTAAATCTCACGGCAACGTGGTTTCGCCCGACGAATACGTAAACCAATACGGCGCAGACGTTTTCCGCCTGTACCTTGCTTTCGGCTTCAAGTACACCGAGGGCGGACCGTGGTCGGAAGACGGCATTAAAGCCATCAACAAGTGGCTGGACAGGGTTGAGCGTTACGTGCTGCAAGCTTACGGCGAATACGAGCAAACGGATGAAATGGGCGATGCCGAAGCGGAATTGAACAGGGTTCGCCACAGCACTGTTAAGGCGGTGGATGCCGACTACGCCGAGTTTTCCTTCAATACGGCGGTTGCCCGCATGATGGAGTTGGTTAACGCCATTGCCAAGTACGACGGATGTGCGCAAAAGAACGCCAAGTTGTACAAAGACACAGTGGACGACTTGCTCAAACTGCTTTGCCCGTTAGCTCCGCACTTTGCCGAAGAACTTTGGCAACAGACGGCGCACGAAGGCAGCGTGGTGGTGCAAAGTTTCCCCACCTTTGACGAAGCGGCAACCAAAGCCGCCAAGGCGGAAATGCTCGTTCAAATTAACAGCCGTCCCAAGGTGAGAATAATGGCAGATACGGACAAATCTGCCGATCAGTTGAAGGAAGAGATTTTGTCCGATCCGCAAGTTGCAAGTTTGCTTGGCGGAGCCACCCCCAAAAAGGTAATCGTTATTCCCGGAAGGTTGGCTAACATAATTTTGTAATTATTCACTAAGGCGGTTGTTGCATGCAACGAGTTGCGTTGCGGCAGTTGCCACCTTTGGCGTAAATTGTTGATGATAAAGGTAAAAGTAATGGACAAAAAACTTTTTGAAAACGTTGCAGAAACGCTCGGCATAGGCAGCACACCGCTTATTCCGTACGAGGAGGACTTGCCTGCCGACGTATACGTTAAAAACGAGGCAATGAACGCAACGGGTAGCGTAAAAGACCGCGCCGCCCTTGCAATGATTTTGGATGCCGAAGAATGCGGATTGCTTAAAAAGGGCGACACTATCATCGAGGCCACGAGCGGAAACATGGGCATTTCGTTAGCCTACGTGGGGCAAAGCAGGGGGTACAGCGTACTTCTTGCCATGCCGGATACCATGTCGGAAGAGCGTCGAACCATGCTGCGCGGTTTGGGGGCACAATTGGTGCTTACCGAGGGCAAGCTTGGCATGGCAGGCGCAATTGATTTTGTTCAAAATCTGTCCGAAAGGGATGGGCACGTGTGGTTGCGGCAGTTTGAAAATCCTGCCAATGCCGAAGCCCATTATCTGTCGACGGGCGACGAAATTTGCAGCCAAATAGACAAAGTGGACATTTTTGTTGCAGGCGTAGGCACGGGCGGCACACTCATCGGCACGGCAAAAAGATTGAAGGAAAGCTTTCCGTCTTGCCAAATAGTTGCCGTAGAACCTGCAAGCTCTGCCGCTATATCTCGCGGCGAAAAGGGCATGCACAAAATTCAAGGCATAGGCGCCGGGTTCGTTCCTACTTTGTACGACGCATCTTTGGTAGATTCCGTTGAATTGGTAACGGACGAACAGGCAATGGATACCTTTTTGGAGCTTAACAAAAAGTTGGGTTACTGCTGCGGTATCAGCGCGGCTGCCAATATTTTCGTTGCAGCTAAACTGGCGGAACTTCCGCAAAACAAGGGCAAAAACATCGTTACTATCTTCCCCGATAGCGACGACCGTTACGAATCTTTGCTTAGGTCTGCAAAGTAAAAAAGGTTTTGTGGCAGGCGTGGTGGTGCTTGCTTGCGCCTGCGAAAAATGTAAAATTTTTGTAAACACCTCGCTTTTGTTGTTCGGTTTTAAGCCGTTCAAGCGAACGAGGTGTTTTTCTTTTCCGTTTTTGCCCTCTTTTTGCCCCTTTTTTGCGGCAAAAAAGCCGGGTAAAGGCCATTTTTCGGTAGCATTTAATCGCCGCCTTTCCTTTGAAAAATCTTGTTATTATATAATATAATAATCTTTCAGCTTTGGTGTAAGCCTATGCATATTGTTGACATCACGGGCAAAAAGGAGTATCATTATACAATGGATTTTATGCTTCACAACTGAAAGTATATCCACGAGGTTAAAATGAAAAAATACTCAATTATTCTACTGCTGTGTATTGCTTGTTTGGCAATGACTTTTGCCGCCTGCAACGACACGCAAGAAGATTATTCGGAACAGTTCAAAGTGGTTTTTGTCCTTAACGGCGGCGAATACAAAAGCAGCCGTATCGACGTGGAACATTTTTACGATTTCCCCGACGACAAGGATTACAAAATCTACGATGTAACGACGATGGAAGAATCTGGTTCGAGCTCACTTCGCAACGGAGAGTTGGTTTTTGACGGTTGGTATCGCAACTGCCAAGAAACGGACGGCACGCTGGTATTCTCGGACAGGTGGAACTTTGCAACGGACACCGTTTGCAGGACGGACAAGGAATTGAAATTGTACGCCAAATGGAAAACGGCAGTACGCTACGGATACGACTTGTATTCCTACCACGACAAAATGCCTCTCGTTGTCGGTCAAGCGGAGGACGGGCAGGACGAAATTGCCGGTTACAACACCAACGTTGGCAGCAGGTTTGAC
>CAYYTD010000009.1:0-19648 GCA_964474475.1 uncultured Oscillospiraceae bacterium
TATACATCCGAATTATCACCAAGCGACTGTTGTATGTGCTTGTGGCGCAACGTTCAAAACGGGTACGACCAAGGATACCGACGTAATTAAGGTAGAAATCTGCAATAAATGCCATCCGTACTTCACCGGAAAGCAAAAGCTTGTAGATGCCGGCGGCCGTGTAGACAAGTTCAAGAAACGTTACGGAATGGAATAATAAGCAAGGGAACGTCTTTGGGGCGTTCCCTTTTTATTTTGCTCGGCTACCGCGTGTTGATGCTGCTGTGTTTTGCGTGTGTCGCGTTTTATTGGTTCGCTTTCGTTATCTTCACACCCAACGGCGTTTCCGTCTTTGCTGTGCAAAACTTTCGGCCGCCGCAAATCGTCGTCGCTTGCAATGTTCAAGAAGTTTTGCCTGCTCAAACGGTTTGCGGCATCACCAAGCGAAAGTGGGTTTTCACAAACGGCTCGCAAGGTTCAAGCAGGAAGTCCAAATAAGTTTTCAATAGTGCTTTTTGCTTTGTTCGGCTGCCGAAGTTTTCCGCAGCCAACTTTTTAATCGCAATTTCCGTTCAAAAATACTATTTTTATTAAAAAGTAGCATATTTTTCGAAAAAATGTGAAAAAATATTAAAATTATGTTAAAAAATCCTTGCACTTTGTTAAAAAGTATGTTAATATGTGTTCAAAATTAAACACAGTGTCAAAAAAGGAGAAAACATGTATCAAATAACACCGTTAGAAAAAATCTTTGAGCAACACGACGAACGAACCTACGAAGAATATTTGCGAAACGTGGTCGATCGCGTCATTTTCAGCGTTCCTTTCCGCAGCCACATGTTGGGTACGGAGTATATCAAGGAAGCAATCATTTTCATCATAATTAACGGTCAAAACCGTATGCTGATTAGTGACGTCTACGCCCATTTGGAAAACGTATTTCATCGCAAGGGGAGTGCCATCGAGCGTTCCGTCCGCCATGTGTTGTCTGCCTACAAGGACAACACCTATTGCAAAAGGATAAACGCCATTTTCGGCAGCGACGTAATAGACGAAAGGTACACGCCTACAGGCAAGGCGGTTATCAAGGGCATCGCCGCTCAAATCATTCATTTCACGCACATATTTTATCGTCCTTGTATAGTGTGGGGTCCCAACGATACACCTCCGTGCGCGGCGTAAAATCTTTTGCTTTGTGCCCTGGCGATACGTCGGGCGAATGCCTGTATGTTTTATTGCTGACAATTATTGCTTCAAGGCAAGCAGGGCGCAAGTCGTCGTTCGTAGCCTAGGTGCTATCGCAGTAATAGCTTGTTGCAAAATTCTCGTCAAGGCAGGAGAACCTTGACTAAGCCAAACGAACCAACCAATCGTTTTTAAAAACTATCATCAACTTAAAATTCTTGAACGTCAACATGCATGAAATACACCAAAAAGGAAACGGAAAACACTATTAGATAGAGTATACGGTTGCTTTTAATATTTACGAAACGGTTAGTTAATTTATTGCGATAGTAAAATAACGCCGCTGTGTCATCGTTAGGTGCACTGCGGCGTTTTACGTTGCGTATGTGAGAAAATAAAAACGCGACTACAAAACTTTCGTTTGTAATCGCGAATGCTTGGTCTGAGTGACTGGACTTGAACCAGCGACACCTAGACCCCCAGTCTAGTGCGCTACCAAACTGCGCTACACCCAGATGCCTATATATGATACTACACTTGCAAAAAAATTGCAACTGCTTTGAGCAAATTAGTGTAAAAGTTTCGGCAATTGTTTTTCAGTTTTGAAAATTTGTGGCGTTTTGGGGCAACGGTGGTGTTGTCAAAGGTACAATGGCCGCCGTTATTGCGGGTCGATGCCAAGCACGAATTTTTGCGCTTCAAGATATTTGTTCAAGCAGGCACCCTCTTTGTACAGTTCGTAGTGGTCGTTGCCAATCGTCAATTCAAGTGCGCTGCCCCCTGCCAAAATGTCCATTGCGTTAATTTGAGCAAAAGGCACTGTCTTGTCGCCAAAGTATACGTTGTTTGCATCGCAACTCAAGTCTTGCACGGATATTAACGTCTTTGCAAGTCGGTGCCCAACTTTGTACAGAGTCACGCCATCGTCCGTCATTTTCTGCTTGTCGTCGTAAAGTAACTGCTTGTAGCGTTGTAGTTGAATTCTTTCCCAATCGTAAGTCGTCTGAAAGTTTTCGTCGTCGCTGTGGAAAAATCCGTATTCGTCCATGTAAAAGGAGTGTCCACAACTATTGCAAGTAACGGTAAATCCTTTTGCCGATAGTTGGTCCAGTTTGCCGCAGCAGGGGCACACGTCATAGTAGCGCGTTATGTCTCTAATTCCGTGTTTCCATTTGAATTTTTGCATGCGTTGGCGCTGAATGGCGTAGTGGTCAACGAACAATTGCTTTTTAAGTTCCTCGTAAAGCTCTTCGGTGCTCATTTCGGCAATTTGTTCTTTGGTGTACTCCGCAGCAATTTCCGCGCCGAACAGCTTGCCGCCGTTCAGGTAGGTTTGCCACCGCGGCGCAATAAAAAATCCTCCGTATTGCCTCACCACAACCACCTTGCATTTTGCAAGTTTGGCAAGTTTTGCCGTGCTAAAATGTATTTCGGCGGTTCGCCCGTTGTGGGACAGCCTTCCTTCGGGAAAGATCAACACACTGTTTCCGCGGCGAATTCGCTTAACCACTTCCATCACTTCGCTCATTTTGTTGCCGCCCTTAAAAACGGCAATGGGGTTAAACAGCTTTTCAAAGGGCTTGCCAATAAACTTCATGCCCAGTATATGCTGGCTGCACAAGTAGTAGCAGGGGTCTTTAATCAAGCGAGAAACGGCAGTAAAGTCAAAGTCCGTCGTATGGGTAGACAGTATCAGCAACGGCTCGTCGTAGGTTTTAGGCTTTGCGTCAAAGCCCAATTTCCACTTACACAGCAATTTAAAGGGAAGGCGAAAAAACTTGTACGTTCTTCTGTACGCCTTGTCGGCTTTTTCAATTTTGTTTTGTGCGCTCATCGTTAGCTCTCTTGCAATGCGCCGTTTTGTTCGACATCGGTTTCGCTCCAAGGCGTTTCAGGGCGAGATGCGTAGTGCTTTTTGAATATTTTCTTGCGGAACAAGAATACGTTGTAGGCGGCAAATAACAGAAAATACACGCCAAACATCACGTAAGTGTGCGTAACGTCGCTGCCGGCATAGCCAAGCGTCAGCAGCAGGGGCGCAAGCAAGGCAATGGACGGAATGTTTTGCAGCACTATGTTGGTTGCCGCAGGGGTAACGTAATCGGGGTCAATTTCTCTCAGCAAAATCATTCCCGTACTTGCCGTTCCCGTAACGGTACCAAAGTTGGTCAAGAATCCTTCCAGCTCGTATCCGGGGTAAATTTGGTTTGTTACGGCTCTAACGTAAATAAAGGTGGTTATTGCGCCGATAACGCAGGTTACAACAAGTAAAGGCAGGTTGGCAGCAATGTCTTCAAAGTCTATTGCCACAACGCCTGCAACTATCATAATGTCGAACATAAGTCCGCTAATGCGGTCCATCATGTTGTTGTTCACGTAGTTGCGCTTAATCACGTTTTTCTTTTTAAGTCCGCCAATGGCAAGTTTCAGTAGGAAAGCAAATAGCAACGCCCACAGGAAGTTCAATCCCCAGGCAACTTCGCCAAGGGCTTTAATGCCGGTAAGCTGCAACAATTGCATAAAGCCATACGCAGCGGCGTAAGCGGCAATAACAAGGCAAATTTGCACGCTCATCTTGTCTACCGATTCCGTTTCGGGTATTTCATTTTCTCCTTCAAAGTGTTCAACGGTACGGGCTTGGTTTGACGAAAGGCGCGGCCTCACTTTGCCCTTTTTATTTAGGACGTTCATGTAAATAACGCCAACCACGCTTCCCACCAAAAAGCCTATTGCCGCAACTGCCAAGCCGTAGCTTGCACCTCCGGCAAAGCCGTTGTTGTTTTCGTAGTTAGATCCCCACGACAGCGCGCTGCCCGTGCCCTGCCCGTAGCCCATGGGCAGTATAAGCCCCGCGGCAAAGTAAGAGCCGGATAGGTAATAGAATATTAACGAGATTATCAATCCCACCAAGGCCTGAAGTAGGTAACTGCCTGCCATCAAGGCGCCGCTTTCAACAATTTTCACCGTCGAAACGCTTTTCTTGTGCTTTTCCGTTTTCAGCGCCATCGCCGCAAAGCCAAGCCCCAAGCAGTGGTAGGTAACTATTTGCATAAACTCCGCATCCAAAAAGGCGTTAACTTGCGGAATCAGCTTTAAGCAAAGTACTATTATTCCGCCAAGCAAAGCGGACGGAATAAGCATTTTTCTAAGGAACGGAACGGTGGTGCGGAGAATATTGCCAAGCAATACCGCGCCGAATAACACGGCAAATTGAATTACAAGTTTCCAAACGGAACCATCGGCAAAATTGACTGCACCCGATTGAGCAATTAACATAATCTACCTCCGTCAAAAGAATATTAGACAAACGTTAAATAATCCTTAAATATTATACAATAATAATTAACGATAGGCAATTATTTTGTCCATTTACGGTCTTTCAGCTTTCTCCCCCCCTCGTACGGCTTAAATGCGGCAACGGTGGCTTTGGTTGCGGCAAGGCACGGCGTAAAGGTTTTGGATGGGCGGACTGTGTGGCTGCCACTTTTGTTCAAGCCGCTTATTGACGGCGGTGCCGAACTGTGTTATAATAAATAACTAAATTAACAACGTAAAAATGCGCCAAAAGATAGGCGCAACAAAATATTTGCAGCAGCAAGGAGAGTGCAATGAAAGATCAAACCCTTTTCGAACGGGCACTAAAACTCATCAAAAAATACGATACGGTAATTATTCACCGCCATTCCAATCCGGACGGCGATGCAATAGGCAGTCAGGTAGGCTTGGCACAAATCATCAAGACGAATTTCCCCCACAAAAAGGTATATATCGTAGGGGACGATCCCAAAAGGTTCTCTTTCATGGAAGGTAGCACACCCGATACAGTTGCGGACGAAACTTACGCCAACGCGCTGGCAGTCGTGCTGGATACTTCCGCCAAGTTTATGATTTCCGACGAGCGTTACGCCACGGCAAAAGAAACTTTGCGCTTCGACCACCACATTTATTGTGAAGATATTTGCAATTTGGATGTAATCGACTCCTCTTACGAGAGTTGTTGCGGCTTGCTTACGGATTTTGCTCGGCAAATGCACCTTGAGCTTAACGATTTGGCAGCAAAGTCCCTCTTTACAGGGATGGTTACTGATAGCGGTCGCTTCCGTTACGATTCCACAACGTCGCAAACTTACAGTTTGGCGTCCTATCTCATGCTGCACAACGTCGATACCGCCGCAATCTACGTCAACTTGTATGCCGACGATTTCAAGATGATTCAGCTCCGCGCACGCTTCACGCTCAAAATTCAATTTACACAGGGCAACACTGCGTACATTTTTACTACTAAGGATGAAGTCAACCAGTTGGATGCCGATGTGTTTACCATTTCAAGAGCAATGGTGGGCACCATGTCGGATATCAAGGGCGTCGACGTTTGGGCAAACTTTACCGAAACGGAAAACGGCGTCTTGTGCGAATTGCGATCCAAAAAGTACAACGTCAACCCCGTTGCCGTCAAGTACGGCGGCGGCGGACACGCCAAGGCAAGCGGTGCAACCATTGCCAATTTCGACGTAGCAAGGCAAATGCTTGCCGACTTGGATGCTTTGCAACGCTAACTCTTTCGGCTGGCGCTTTCAAGGCAAATTATTAAACGGATTACACAAAAAAAGGAAATAAATATGGAACAAAAACAAACGATGCAGGCAATTTTAGATAAAATTAAAGCCTACGACACTATTATCGTAACTCGTCACATTCGCCCCGACGGCGATGCCATTGGCAGTTCAAAGGGGCTTGCAAGCCTCATACGCTCCTCCTTCCCCAACAAGAAGGTTTACGTGCAAACCAAAGATTCCAGCGATTACCTTGCATTTTTGGGCAAGGACGACGATCCCGTTGCCGACGAAGTCTACGCCGATGCACTCGTCATCGTGTTAGACACTGCCACAAGCGACCGCATTTCCAACGACAAAATCAGTTTGGCAAAAGAGGTTATCAAAATCGACCACCACATCGATATCAAGCCTTACGGAGATTTGTGCTGGGTAGAGGATCTTCGCAGTTCCACTTGCGAAATGGTTGCTTATTTTTACGATATTTTCCGCAGCGAGCTTACACTCACACCGCAGGGCGCATTGTATATCTTTACAGGGATGGTTACCGATAGCGGCCGTTTCCGTTACGAAGCCACCACGGGCGACACCCTTCGCTTGGCAGGCATGTTGTTAGATAAGGGCATCAACACCGACTGGCTGTACGCCAATTTGTATCTTGAAGATTTTGAGTATTACAAATTCCAAGCGTACGTGCACAAAAAGATGCAAATTACCGAAAACGGCGTTGCCTATTTGCACGTAGACAAAGCCATGCAGCAAAAGTTCCAACTCACAACGGAGCAGGCAAGCGAATCCGTTTCTTTCATGAACGCCATCAAGGGGTGCATTGCCTGGCTTGCCTTTATCGACATGCCCGACGGCACCATTCGCGTAAGATTGCGCAGCAGATTCATGCAAATCAACGCCCTTGCCGAAAAGTACGGCGGCGGCGGCCATCAATGCACTTGCGGCGCAACGCTCACCCACAAAAAGGATATTGCGCTCCTTGTGGCTGATGCCGACAAAATGGTGCAAGAGTACAAAAGCACCCACGAGGGCTGGCTATGAGAATTTTGGTTGTTAACGACGACGGCATCGATGCTGAGGGCATCAAAGTGCTTGCCGAGTGGGCAACGCACCTTGGCGAAGTAACCGTGTGCGCCCCCAAAAGTCAGCAGAGCGGCAAAAGTCACGCCATTAACATTCACGTACCCTTCGAAGCAAAAAAGGTCAGTTACCCCGTAGAGGGCGTTACGGCTTATTGTGTGGACAGCACTCCCGTCGACTGCGTTCGTTTTGCCACATTGGGGCTCAATCAGGAATTCGACTTGGTTCTTTCCGGCATCAATCGCGGGCTAAATCTTGGCGAAGACACCTTGTACAGCGGCACCGTCGGCGCCGTGTTCGAGGCGGCACTTCGCAACATTCCTGCCGTCGCCTTTTCCACCGTGCATTACACGTTGGATGCGGCACAAAGCCGCCTTGACGACGTGTGGAACTTTATTCAAAGCAACGGTTTGTTTTCAATTTGCCGCCACTTCAACGTAAATATTCCGCAAGACGACAAGGGGATACTCGTCACCAAGCAGGGCGGAGCTTACTTCACCGACCGTTTCGACTGGACGGATGAAAACAAAATTTTGCAAAGCGGCTATTGCATCCATCAAAACAATCACGATTTGCACGTAGATACCGACGCCACCATCGACGGCTACGTCACTATCACTCCCCTTTCCACTCGCCGTTACGACGACGACGCTTGGCAGCAACTCCAACGCTTTGCCGCACGCAAGTAGATTGCTTGCACGTGCCAACACGCAATTAACAAACAAGCAAACGAAATATGGCAAAACGCCAATAACCACACAGGCGTTAAATGGGTAAAAAAAAAGTATCAACGATTACACAGAGAAATAAACGCAAAAAGTAAAACAATGCAAAACACACAACGCAAATGGCACAAATAGCTACGCAGGCGTTAACAAAAGTCTAGTAATAAAAGACTAATAAGTATATAATATAAAAAGATTAACAATAGTCTAATAAAAAATACTTTCTAAAAAGTGCAAAAAAACACAGTAAAGAAGATGGTAAAACAAACACTCTCAACTGTGTAAAAAAGCATAACAAAAATAATACTACAAAAAAGTACAAAAAAAGCAGACCGCAAGGTCTGCTTTTTTAGTTGGTAAGTATTATTGCAACGTGTAAACTTCAATAGAAGAAACTCTTATTTGGCTAGCCAACGAGTCAACAACAAACGAATCAACGCTACTTTCAAACTTAATCGTAATGTCGTTGCCGCTCTTCGTGATGGTTGCACCTGCAATGGTGAGTCCGTCAAGGCCGCTATTGTAGCTGGCCCCCGTGCAGTGGATTACGATTTGAATCATACCGGTGTATTGAATGGTAAGCTTTGAGCTCTTGTAGAATTTTACAGGATTGCTGGAATTGACAATATTGCTAGTACTTGAAGCCTTATCGTTCGTAACGGTAATGCCGTTAGCTGACCATACTTGCTTGTCAGTAGTTTGCGAATCTCTGTTGTCGGTGCTTGCAAAGGAAATGCTTGCTGCCAAAGTGGGAACTTTAGAACCAATAACTTTGGTGGTTACTTTAATTTGGGTCATTCCGCAAATGGTTCCGGTGTAAAGTCCTGCGCTTGCAGTAACTTTCGTTCCGTTAATGGTTACGGTAACAATTTCGTATCCTTCTGCAGGGGTAACGGTAAAGGTAAAGGTGCTGTCGTTGTCTCCGCCTCTTTGGTTGTCCGTAATTGCAACGGTTGCGTTTTCGGCGCTTTCAACGTTGATGTGTCCCTTTCCAATGGTGCGTTCTGCAAAGGTGGGGTAAGGACGTATAACCGTGTCGTTTTCCTTTACGTTGGAGATTTCGGGGATAACGTTGTTGTTGTAGTCAACGTATTTTATCAATGCGCCGTATACAACGATGGTATCGCCAACGGCAACATGCTTAATGGCATCGGTGTAGTTGCAGGAGTAAACCAACAAGGATGTTTCGCTGCCTGCTTCGTCAACGATTACAATGTTCTTTACGTAGCTGCCGTATTCAAGGCTGGTAATGATACCCTTCGTGTAAACGAGTTCGGTGTATCCTTTCACTTCCAAGCTTTCAATAACTTTGAGTGCATCTGCAACGGTGTAGGGGTCTTCTTTCGTGCCTTTGTGAGCCGTTTCAGAGGGGTTCGGATCGGTACCGGGAGTGGGATCAACTGTGGAAGAACCACCGCTGAATTTGCTGCCGTCAACCAAGCGAGCTACAAATTGTTCAACGTCGATTTTAGCTTCGTTGTCGCCTTCAATGTAGTAGGTGCTGCTTGCGCTGATGGTTTCATAGTCGCCGTATGTACCAAGAGCGAATTTAGCTTCGCCTTCGTAACCGGTAATGGTAAGGCTGTTGCTGTAAATGTAACCGAGAGTAGCGTGTACGTTGAATACCGTGCTGGCGGTGTCCGTCAACGAAATAGCTGCGGTGGGGTTGCCCTTGGAGTTCAACGAACCGGTAAGGGTGATGTACTTTTTGGTTGTTCCGTTAAGGAAGTAAATGTAGTAACCGCCTTCAGCTGCTTCAACTTGAACGGTTGCAGCTTCTGCAATGTTTGCGGTAGTAGCGAGGAATCTGTCAAGAGTTCCGTTAGCAAACAAAATTTTGTCAGCAGATTTTTGGTACAGACCAAGTGCGTAAGATTTGCCTGCTTCAACGGTGGTAGCCATTGCGCCTTTCACCTGCTCAAGTTTGGAAGCAGGTTCCGGATCAGTACCGGGAGTGGGATCCACTGTGGAAGAACTGTCTGCAAGAGAGATTATCGGGCTATCGCTTTTTGCACTGTTGTAAGCAATTTCAAGGGTGCTGCCGCCATTGTAGGTGTGGTGCTTGAGGTAACCGTTAATTACAACTTTGTCCCCTTTCTTAATTGAGGTAACGCCTGTAGCAAGTTTAGCGGAGTAAGCTTCAAATGTTCCGGTTGCATCAGCTGTATCGGCAAGCTTAAATCCGTAAGAACCGAAAGTTTCATTGTAAGAAGGTTCAGAAACGATGTAACCAACGATGTAAACCTTTTCTGCGGAGAAGGATCCTTCTGCAAGAGCGCCTGCAACGAGGATAGCATCGGCAATGGTGTAAGGATCTTCCTTGGTTCCTGCATGAACAGGGGTAACGGGATCCGGATCGGTACCGGGAGTGGGATCAACTGTGGAAGAACCACCGCTGAATTTGCTGCCGTCAACCAAGCGAGCTACAAATTGTTCAACGTCGATTTTAGCTTCGTTGTCGCCTTCAATGTAGTAGGTGCTGCTTGCGCTGATGGTTTCATAGTCGCCGTATGTACCAAGAGCGAATTTAGCTTCGCCTTCGTAACCGGTAATGGTAAGGCTGTTGCTGTAAATGTAACCGAGAGTAGCGTGTACGTTGAATACCGTGCTGGCGGTGTCCGTCAACGAAATAGCTGCGGTGGGGTTGCCCTTGGAGTTCAACGAACCGGTAAGGGTGATGTACTTTTTGGTTGTTCCGTTAAGGAAGTAAATGTAGTAACCGCCTTCAGCTGCTTCAACTTGAACGGTTGCAGCTTCTGCAATGTTTGCGGTAGTAGCGAGGAATCTGTCAAGAGTTCCGTTAGCAAACAAAATTTTGTCAGCAGATTTTTGGTACAGACCAAGTGCGTAAGATTTGCCTGCTTCAACGGTGGTAGCCATTGCGCCTTTCACCTGCTCAAGTTTGGAAGCAGGTTCCGGATCCGGATCGGGCGTAGGATCTACTGTAGAAGAGCCGCCGCCGATGGTTACGGTGTAAGTTTTGTCGTTGATTTGTGCAACTACTGCGTTGACGATTTCAATCGTGCCGTTGTAGTTTTTAGCCGTGCCGTACAAAATTACGTAGTCGCCTTCAACGGGCTTTTCGGCCATTTCGGGATATTTAGCGCCGCTGTCGTCAACCATTCCGTAAACGGTAAGCAAAGTGCCGTTTTTGTCCATGATCATTGCATTGCCGTAGTCTTGGCTCGTAATGGAGGTCAACCAACCTGCAATTGCAAATTTTTCAGTGGTTTCGTCACCTTTGTTTGCAACCTTGCCACGGAAATCTTCAAATGAGATGGGGCTGAGTTGAGTTTTGTTTTCGTATTCTTTCTTGTTGTCGGAGTATTCAAACTTTTGAGCCGTGCAAAGACGAACTACAAATTGTTCAACGTCGATTTTAGCTTCGTTTGTTGCGCCTTCGATGTAGTAGGTGCTGCTTGCGCTAATGGTGTTGTAAGCGCCGTAGGTACCAAGTACGAATTTAGCTTCGCCAACGTAACCTTCAATGGCAAGGCTGTTGCTGTACACGTAACCGAAAGTTTCGTGAACGTTGAATACCGTGCTGGCGGTGTCCGTCAAGGACATTGTAGCCTTGGGGTTGCCCTTGTCGTTGAGCGAACCGGTAAGGGTAATGTACTTTTTGGCAGTTCCGTTAACAAAGTAGATGTAGTAACCGCCTTCAGCCGTTTCAAGTTGAACGGTTGCAGCCTTGGTGTGGTCGTCGGAAGTAGAAAGGTACTTGTCAAATGCTCCGGTAGCGTACAAAACTTTACCAAGAGATTTTTGATACATACCAAGGTTGTAAGCCTTGCCCGTTTCTACGCTTGTAAAGATGGTGTCCTTGAATTGATCGAGCAATTCGCCGGAAGCCGTTTTAGCAGCAACGGTGCATTTAATTTCGTAAGAATAGGTTTTGCCTTCTTCGTCTTTAGCGGGGTTGCCCTTTTCGTCCACGATGGTGGCCGTCAAGGTGTAAGATACTTCTTCTTTACCTTGGTTAATTGCAACGGTAACCAAACCGTCTTCGTTGGGTTCGCCAAGAGACACAACTCCTGCGCCGCCTTCAAGTTTCCACGCGATGTTGAAGAACAAACCGCTTACGCGTACCTTGGAGGATACCGTATAGGACTCGGTGGCAGTAGAGTTGGAGTTGTAAGTCATTTCCAAGCGCTTAACTACTGCTGCAAGATCGGCTGCGGAATAGGTTGTTTCATTGTCGCAAGCCACTACTGCAAAGCACACGCTAAACAGCATAAGCACTGCCAGAAGAATCGTACAAATTTTCCTTGTCATAAATTTTCTCCTTAATAAAAATATTTTTGCAATAAAGTTACCAAAATGTGTTTTCTTGTTGCCACGGCTATGCTGTCGGCTTGCTTTGGCAATTTGCAAAGCGGTTGTTCGTATTTTCTCCAAACAGGCGAACAAATAAACCGTCTTTTTGCATTGCCGTGCTGCAACGTTGAGCAATAAGAGTTACAAATAAATCGCTTGGGCTAATGTATTTAATCCGATTCCGTCGCTTTTGCTTCGGCTCGGTTGGTGTGGGTTTCGGGTTTGGCACGCTGCGCTTGCACAGCGCGCCGCATTCCGATGTTCACTTTGCAAACTATTTTGTAATACCAAGGTTTTCAAAGGTGAGAACTTTAATTTGGTAAACGGGTTCTCCGCCTTCGTAATCGGGCACGTAGTACTCAATCAAACCTTTCGCATTAAGCACCGTTCCTGCTCCGCCAACGTCGGCAGCCGTGTACAGCGTACCCGTTTCGTCGGTGAGGACGGCTGTGCGTACGGTCACTTCGTAAGTTTTGCCGTCAGCGCCCGTAGCCGTGCAGTAAATGGACATTGCGCCCTTGTTGCTGCTGTCTTCTTTGGTAGTGGTGGAAATCTTTTTAACAACGAGGTTTTTCATTTCAACGGCGGTATTAAGGGAAACTTGAGCAAAGTCAAATTTTTCAACTACGTCTTCTTCAACTTCCACTTCAACGTTTTGTTTGCCGAAGAACAAGTCGGGAGTAACTTCCCTGTAGGTAATGCCAACGTTTTGTTCAATTACTTTAATGTTGTTAATGTTTTCCTTGTCGTAGGGGTCGTATTTTACGTCGGAAATTTGGTAAGTGCCGCCGGCTTCGTAGTACTGAACGCTTCCGCCAACGCGAACTCTGTTGCCAACGGAAAGGGCTTTTTTGCCACCGCCGGAAAGTTTAAATCCGTAGTAAACAGCCATTCCGTAGTAGGTGTCCGTTTCCGCGTCGTAGTCCTGAATGTAAACGGTGTTGCCGCCTTCACTCACAACCACGCCCTCAACTGCCACGCGAACGTTGGTGTAAGATTCAATGTTCGTACGCAACTCTTTGAGGGTGATAATTTTGGTTTCGTCGTAGTAGTAGTCGGGGTCTTGTTCTTCCGAGAACACGTTCAGCTTGCGTGCGCCTGCTTGATCCAGTGCACTAAGGCAAATGTCGCCGTAGCTGTTTCCGCCGGAGTTGGAACCCCACGCAAGACCTTCTTGAAGAATTTCAAGGTTAAGGTTGCGGTATTCCGCCGCTTCTTCCGTTTTGTACCACACCCAAACGGTGTATCTGCTACCGGTGCTGTCCACGTCCCAATTAGCCGTGTCCGATTCGATTATTATCGAAGTTGCGGCTTTAAGCTTTTCTTTGGTAAAGTTGGATGCTTTTTTGCCGAAAGGCTCAATTTGACCGGTAGATTCGGGAGTGTTGACTGCAAGGTATCTTGCTTTCAAAACGCCGGTAGATTTAAGTTGATCGTCCAAATGGCCCGTAATCGATTGTGAATCGCTCACGTAAAAGTGAGTGGTGTCACCGTCGATGTAGGTTTTCACCGTTGCGTACACTTTGGCGCGTTCCGACGACATGTCAAGTACAAGTTGACCTGCGTAGTCGGTCAGCTCGCCGTTGCATGCCGCCAGCGCGAATATCGCGCCGAACAGCAGCAGTAACGCAATGGAGAGGGAAAGTATTTTTTTCATTATGCTCTCCTTTTAATGTTGGAAGTCGTTTTTCTTACAGTTAATAACTGCCTTTTCAAATGCATCGTCCATTTGAGCGGCAATGTTATCTTTGAATCCAAGGCATTTAACGAGAAGGGCATTAACTTCGTCACGAGCGTTAGAAGAATCGATGAAAGCGGGGCTGGTGTAGTAAGCGCTTGCTTGTTCCACACAAACCTTTGCCGTCAATGCAGCGATGTAGTCGCCGCCGTCTGCCAAAGCAAGGAATTCATCCGTGTAGATGGGGTCGTCCATTACGGAACCGAGCACGGGAACGTAACCGGATACTTGCGAGAACTTAGCTTGGAATTCCGTGTTGGTAACGAGGTACTTAATGAACAACCAAGCTTGCATTTCGGTGTCTTTGTCTGCCTTTTGGAACAAGCAAAGGCTGGGACCTTGCGAAATTACTTTGGGTTTTTCGGGGTTCATTTGCGGAATAGTTGCAATACCTACTTCAAAGGGGTATTTTCCGTTAACCTTTTCGGGAACTTGGTTGTTGGCACCTGCGGAAGAACCGATGGACATGTAGCTGTCTTGCGTTTTGAACAGGTTGCTGGTGTACTTACCGTAAATTTTTTGCGTGGTTACGTAGTTGTTGCGACGCCACGTGTTGAATCTTGTCATGAATTCTTTGGTGTATTCGTTGTTGAACAAGTAGTGGTCGCCGTCGGCAGAGGTGTACAACACGGGGTTGCCGTCAAGAACGGTGCTGTATTGTTCGCACATGGTAATGAACCAGTTAGCTTCACTGTCGTATCCCAACGGAGTGCTCTTCGGTTTTTCCTTGATAATAGCTTGGCAAACCTTTTCCATGCTGCTGTTGCAGTCAGCCGCACAGGCTTCCGTGCACCACCAGTGAGTAGGTACGGGAATGTTGTTTGCGTTAAAGAAGGTTTTGTTGTAGTACAACACTTCGGTAGATTTTGCAAAAGGAAGGGTGTACATCGGCGTGGAGCCGTCTTCTTTAGCTTGGAACTGTCTGCCTTCTTCGTAGAAGCCGCCTGCTTGCAAGTCTTTAATTTGCGCTTCGCTAAGCCCAACGGGTTGAGCTTCGGCATTGCCGTACTTGCCGGCTTCTATCATGGCCGTGCTGTTGATGTAGTCGTCCAACTCTACTACTGCACCTGCAAGGTTGTATCCGGCAACGTGGTCGGGGTAGCAGTAAGCAATGTAGGGCTCTTTGCCTACGTCCAAGTCGCGGTTGATTTGGTTACGAACGTCGTCGTATCCGCCGACTTGCTTGTGAGTGATTTTGATGTCGGGATAAATCTCGTTGAATTTAGCGATGTATTCATCCAATACTGCTCTCAAAGATGCACCCATCGTGTGGTAAAACGTAATGCCCTCTTCTTCGCGGCAAGCAGCGAACGTAGCGAACAAGCTTGCGCACAAAATTACGAGCAAAACGGCTGCCAGTATTTTTTTCATACACTTTCCTCCAAATTTTTTTGGTTTTTTATATTTTTAAAAATTCGAAAGCAATAACTTTGCGAATTTGTTGTTTTCAACGCCGTTCGGAGCGGAAATATTTCCGCCCCGAACGATAAAGTCATTAACCTTTCAATCCGCTGCGGCTTACGCCTTTCATTATGTATTTACGCAAGAAGATAAATACAAGGAACAGCGGAGCCGATACCAACGTTACGGCAGCCATTTGCATGGGGTAGTCGGGGTTGAGCACGTCCGAGAACTGCTTGCGCAAGCCGTAAGTGATAAGGGTGTGCATGTCGTCCTTTGCAACGAGCATGGGCCACATGTACGAGTTCCACGAACCCATCATTTTCAGGATGGTTATGGAAATAAGCGTGGGCATTGCCATGGGGATCATAACTTTCCACAAATACTTCAAGTCGCTTGTACCATCCACCTTGGCGGCAAAGTACAGTTCGTCGGGTATTTGCATAAAGTTTTGTCGTAGCAAGTAAATGTAGAATACGCTAACCAGGAAGGGAACGATAAGTACGGTAAAGGTTTCGCTCCAACCAAAAGCGTGAATGGTTTGGTAGTTGGTGATGGTGAACAATTCACCGGGGATCATCATCGTTGCAAGCAAAGCTGCAAACAGTGCGTTTTTGCCTTTAAATTCCAATCTTGCAAAGGCAAACGCTGCAAGGACGGTAATCACAAGGGAAAGAACGGTCGAAACTATACCAACGTACAACGTGTTCAAAAACAACGTGTCAAGTTTGAGTGTGGTAAATGCATTTGCATAGTTTTCAAAGTGGAATCCTTCTTTGGGCCAAAATGTCGGCACGTCGTATTCGTATTCGTTCAACGTTTTTACCGACGACAAAAGCATCCAGTAGAAGGGGAAAACGACTATCAAAGCCATTATGCAAAGGAAAGCGTACAACAGAATTTGAATTAACACTTTCGTGAACTTTTGCGTTTTCTTTTGAACGTCCAACTTCCAGCTTGCAAGCGCTTCTTCACGGCTTTCGCCCTGTTCCGCCGCTGCGGCAAGAAATTTAGCTTTGCGTTCGTTGTGCAAATCAAGTATAAGCTTGACTATGCAGTAACCCATTGCGCCCAAGAGTAGCGCAAACAAGATAATGAAAAATACAATTGCTGTAGTCATATCGCGCCTCTCTTTTAGTAATGTACGTTCTTTTTGCTGACGTACAGGTTAACCATCGTCACCGCAAAGATAATTGCAAACAGTATCAGCGCGCCTGCGCTTGCCCTGCCGTATTGTTGTGAAACTTCCAATTGCTGGTAGATGTATCCTACCATCGTGTTCAAGCGATATCTGTCGTCCGCCGGGCCCATATTTTCGCCAAAGATACCAACTATGCTGCTGTATTCTTTAAATCCGCCAATAAAGCCGGTAATAAGTACGTACGCAAGCATGGGGGAAAGGAGGGGAACGGTAATGCGCCAGAAGGTTCTCGTGCGGCTTGTTCCGTCAACCTTTGCCGCATCGTAGTACTGCTTGTTTACACTTTGCAACCCGCCAAGTAAAACGAGGATTTTAAAGGGTAACGCATTCCACACAATGTAGATAACGAGAACGGTCATGTTTGCCAGTTTGGTGGAGCCGGGGTTAATCCAGTTAACGGGATCTCCGCCGAATAGCATAATCAAGTTGTTTATTACACCGGCGGTTTTGGTTATGGTTACTCCGTCGCCTTGCAAACCTACGATGTTGAACATTGCGGCAAATACCATACCTATTGCAATGCTGTTGGTAACGTAGGGAAGGAAGAAGATGGTTTGCAATAGCTTTTGCAGGGGCTTAATTGCGTTCAAGCATACGGCAATCAATAGCGCAAGCAGCGTGGAGATGGGTACCGTAATTACGCAAAGCAAAAGCGTGTTGGTAAGGTTGTTTACAAAGTCGGGGTCTTCAACTACGTCGGCAAAGTTTTTAAAGCCGAACGAGAATGTAGCTCCGCCAAGAGCGGCAGAAGCGCTGTACCCTTCCAGGAATGCCAATCGGCAAGTGTTAATAATAGGCCACACCGTAAAAATCAACAGCAACAATATTGCCGGCGACAAGTACAGCCACGCCTTCCATTGTTTTTTGTCGTCAACCATTACTTCACCTCAAAGTAAACTCTTTCTTCGGTTTCTTTGTCGAAGATAAACACCTTGTGCGGTTTAAGCGCAAAATTCACTGTTTCAGCGGTAACGTCTATCTTGGTGTCGGCATCCACTATGGAGCGGACGGTCGGTTTTTCGCAGTGCGCGTTTGTCGAAACGATGCTTACGTCACGTCCCATAACTTCAATGTTGGAAAGTTTGCAGTGAAGAGGTCCGTTGGGGTCGTAAATAAATCCTTCGGGGCGTACGCCAATGTAAACTTTTTGTCCGGGAAGATCGTCTTTGTTTTCTTCCGACGGAGCGGCAAGTTCAGAGTTCAACGTAACGTTCAAAATTTCGTCGTCGCCTATCAAAAGTTTTCCGTTCACGTAGCGGCCTTCAAATACGTTGATGGGCGGCGTGCCAAGGAATTTTGCAACGAAGAGGTTTGTGGGGTCGTCGTAAACCTTTTGAGGTTCGCCAATTTGTTGAACTACACCCTTTCTCATTACTACAATTTGGTCGGATATAGACATTGCTTCTTCTTGGTCGTGGGTGACGAAAACCGTCGTAATGCCCGTTTCACGTTGAATACGTTTAATTTCTTCTCTGGTTTGAAGGCGCAAACGTGCATCAAGGTTACTCAAGGGTTCGTCAAGCAACAAAACGCGGGGCATTTTTACCAAAGCTCTTGCAATTGCAACACGCTGTTGTTGTCCGCCGGATAGTTCGCTCGGTTTGCGTTCCATCAAGTCGTCAATTTGCACCAGTCTTGCTGCTTCCGTTGCGCGTTCAAGCATTTCGCTTTTGGTCATTTTGGCATCGCCCTTCAAGTTTTGCAAGGGGAACAAAATGTTTTGCTTAACCGTCATGTGGGGGTAAAGGGCGTAATTTTGGAAAACCAATCCAATGCCTCTGTTTTCGGGGGCAAGTTCGGTCACGTCGTCGTCGCCAAAGAAAATTTTACCTTTGGTGGGCTTTTGCAAACCGCTTATCATGTAAAGCGTGGTGCTTTTGCCGCAGCCTGACGGGCCCAACAAACCGATGAGTTTACCGTCGGGAATTTCGTACGTAAACGAGTTTACCGCAACAACGTCCGGTTCGCCTTTCTTCCTGTTCGGAAAGACTTTCGTCAAATCCTGAAGAATAACTTTCATAATTTTTTCCTTCCTTTTGCTATTATTTTCAAAAAAATTTTATTTTTAGCGAGCGTTCTCACCTTTGGCAGGCAGTTTTGTCATTTTTACTTGCTTACGGTTGTTTTTGTGCAATGCAAGCAAAGTTTTGGCGGCAAAAGCCGTTTGCCAAGGCAACAACTCCCGATTAGCAGAAAAGCCGAACAGCGACCTTTCGCTTTTCGACTTTCTATTCTTCTTTCAACGTGGCAAAAATAGCAACGTTGGCGCCCTGTGCAATCAAGCCGATTGCCGAAAGGGCTATAAAAATTGTGTAAATAACGATGTTGGACGATTTATACGACTGGTTTGCGCCGTCGTATTGAAGAGAAAAAGCGTTAAGAGCTGCCACAACCGACGGATCTTGCGGTGCGCCGGTTTTTTTGTCGGGCGTAGCCAGCGTGGTCCAAGAAAAGAACAAAACGAGGAACAAAATGAAGATGACGGCAAGAAGTATAGCCACACCCTTCAAAATGTAATACGTTTTCGGTTTTTCAAGGTAGTTTTCCGCCAAGAAAAAGCACACTGCGCTACCCAATCCGGTAATCATCAGCACAATAAGGGCGGCAGACCCCACCTTCATAACGAGGTCGCCGACCAAAGCGAAAATCAGCGTAGCTGCGGCAATAGCAAGTCCGCCCACAAGCGACGTAATTTTTCTGAGCAATGGTTTGTTCATAGAGTGTCCTCCGAGTGTAAATTGTTCGTTTTACAAAAGCGGAATAAATCAGGTTGGCAAGCAGCCCGTCATTTTCCGGTTTTTTCGCTGTTAACCTGTTCAAGGTGTTGCTGCTCGATGTACGCAATTTTGTCGTCAATCGAGTCAAAAATCATCTGCGTAGCCAAGTCCACCGTAACGGAGCTTGCAATAGCATCGTGAATGGGCCTGTGTTCTTTCGTGGCAAGGAACAGAATAATCTGGAATATAATCAGCGCAAATAGCAAAATCACAAGCAACGGTCCGCCGCCGATAAAGAAAATAAAGGTAATCAGCATCACGGGGAACATGGTTTCAATTGCATACTTGCCCAGCATGGCTCTCACAAAGCAGGCAACGGGCCTAAGCTTCGTTCCGTCAATTTGCATCACGCCAATGCCAAATATTTTTTTGCCCAGCGTTTGCCCGTTCTTAAAAATCAACGGCAACACAAATTCTATTGCCAGTATTGCAAAAAATAACCCAAGAGATATCGTCACAAGCACAATGCTAAAGCAATATTGCATGTCCTTGTCGTAAGCGCTGTAAGCTTTTTGTAGGCTTTCAGGCAGCTTGTCGTAAAGTTTTTGGTCCAGCTCGTACCAAAATCCGTTCTCAAATGCGGTTTTGGTGGGGGCTTGTTCCTTCACTGCCTCCTGGTACGCTTCGTACAACTGCTGCTGTTCGCGTGTCAACGTGTTGTAAATTTCCACCGTCACGTTTTC